>JBARRE010000341.1:0-11945 GCA_049644065.1 Sedimentisphaerales bacterium
CTCCTGGCCCATGCTGACCCATGTATCGGTATAAATAATATTGGCATCGAGAACAGCAGCGCCCGGATCGTTCGTCTGCCGGACGCTGTCGGCCGATATCTGGTTTACATGTTCGATTGTCTCGGCGTCAAGCTCGTAACCGGCCGGCGATGCGACCACCATTTTCATATGCAGCTTTGCGCAGGCATGCGCCAATGATCGAGCGACATTGTTGCCGTCACCGATAAACGCTATCTTCACGCCCTCTATGTCCTTGCAATGCTCCTGGATTGTAAGCACATCGGCCATCGCCTGGCAGGGATGCAGCCAGTCCGTCAGGGCGTTGATGACGGGTACCGTTGCATATTGTGCCAGTTCGGTAACGGTGCTATGCTCGAAGGTTCGCGCCATGATACCATCTACGTACCGGCTCAGCACTCTTGCGATGTCTTTTACCGGTTCGCGCTTGCCGATACCGCCAATGTCCTCCGGTTTTACGTAGATCGGACTACCGCCCAGGTCTGTCATGGCGACCTGGAAACTGATTCGCGTTCGCAGGCTCGGCTTTTCGAATAGCATGGCGAGCGTCTTGCCGGCAAGGCACAAGTCCTTACCGCCGACGGTATATAGACTCTTTAGCCGGACGCTCATTCGCAGTAATTCTTTTAGAAGTTCAATCGGATAGTTGTTAATGGAAAGAAAATCTTTCATTATTCAGCCTCACTCAAAACGCCATCAAGAATCTCGATGGCCTGGTCGATTTGGGTTTTCGTGGTAATCATGGCCGGCATGAACCGCAGGACTGTGCCACTGGTGCAGTTGATTCGCAAACCTTTCTCCAGGCATTTATTGACGATATCATTTCCCGGGCTGGTTAACTGAACGCCGATCATCAGGCCGATGCCGCGAACGCTGTCTATGATAAAATGTTTCTGCTTCAGTTCGAGGAACTTGTCTTTTGCGTATTGGCCCAGCTCCGCGGCGTTTTCCAGCAGCTTGTCTTCTTCGATGGCTTCAATTACCGCAATCCCTGCGGCACAGGCCAGGCAGTTTCCGCCGAACGTCGAAGCGTGTTTGCCGGGCACCAGCGAAGCGGCGATTTCTTCTTTGGCCATCATTGCGCCGATTGCAACGCCGCCCCCGAGAGCTTTGGCCATCGTAATGATGTCCGGCTCGACGTCGAAATGCTGGTATCCGAACCATTTGCCGGTCCGGCCGATTCCGGTCTGGACTTCGTCTAAAATCATAACCGCTCCGTTTTCATCGCAGAGCCCGCGGATCGCCTGTAGATATTCGGCGGTCGCTACGTTGATTCCGCCCTCGCCCTGGATCGGCTCGACCATGACCGCCGCTACCTCGTCGCTGAATGCCGATTCGAGCGCCTCAATATCATTGAACGGCACATAAGTGAAACCCGGAAGCAGCGGCAAAAAGCCCTCGTGATATTTCGGCTGAGCGGTCGCGGTTACCGTGGCGAAGGTTCGGCCGTGAAAGCTGCCCTCGGCGGTGATGAATTTATATTTTTCCTGTGCCGTGTGCAGGCGTGCCAGTTTCAGCGCCGCCTCGTTGGCCTCGGCGCCGCTGTTGCAGAAGAAGCTCTTGCCGCCGAACGCCCGCTCGCTCAGCAATTTTGCCAGCATGCCCTGCGGCTCGGAGTAAAAAGTATTATCGATATGCAAAAGCTCGCCGGCCTGTTTGCGCAGGGCCTCGACGACCTTGGGATGGCAGTGGCCTAAACCACTGACGGCCCAGCCCGGGAACATGTCCAGTATCTTATTGCCGTCGGCGTCATAAAGGTAACAACCCTCGCCTTTAGTGATTACCCGCGGCAGACGGCCATAATTGGCGATAACATACTTGTCAAACAATTCAATTGTCTCCTGTGTAGTCATAATTCGTATCTCATTTCTCGTGTTTTGTTATTGTCATTCCTGAGCAGGCAGGAATCCATTCCTTTTTACTATTTCACTTTTTAACTATTTGCGTTCCGATTCCCTTGTCGGTATAGATTTCGAGCAGCAGCGAGTGGGGAATCCTGCCGTCGATAATATGCGCCTTGCTGACCCCCGCGTCCAGTGCCGTTATACAGGCCTCGACTTTTGGGAACATCGCATCGGTGATAATGCCGGCGTCAATCATCTCCTTAATCTGCTCTTCATTCAAACTCGATACCCAACTGTCAGGGTCGTCAAGGTCGGTTCGGATTCCGTGAGTGTCGCTGACGACAACGAGCTTTTCTGCAACGACTTCGGCGGCAACCATGCCCGCGGCACTGTCGGCGTTGACGTTTAACTTACCGCCGGCCTTATCTTTGGCCACCGAGGCGATTACCGGCACAGTCCCGTCGGCACATAATTTCCTGAGCAATTGTCCATTCACATCCACAACTTTTCCGACCAGTCCGACATCGAGTTTTCGCCCATCTTCGCCGGCCAGACGCAGGGTCTCGGCAAACAAGGCACAACTGCCGAGCGAATGCAGTCCCATCGGCTCGCATCCCAATTCGGTCAGTGTCTCGCAGATCGGTGTATTGATTTTGTGCACGAGTGTATGCTCGGCGATTGTCAGCGTACGCTCATCGGTATATCTTCGGCCCTGCACCCAGACCGGTTCCAGACCGGCTTCGTTCATCGCCCTGGTGATGGCTTTACCGCCGCCGTGGACAATTATCGGCCGCATACCTACCGTCGCCATAAAGGCGATATCGGTCAGCAGCTTTTTTTGCAGAGACGTATCGTCCAGCACGCTTCCGCCGAGCTTGACAACTACGATCCGCTCGCGGAACCGCCTGATATACTCCATCGCCTCAATTAACGCACCAGCTTTTGCAATAGCCTCTTCCATGGAAACTATCCTTGAAAAAATACCGCTTGAGTAAGTCGGTTAATTTATTGATTCTGATCCGTTTCGTCAAGGCATATTTATTGGTGCTATCTTAAAATTTTATTGACTTTACGGCGATTTTCTTGAAATTGGTTACGAGAATTTCTGTTATTATATTTGCGAGGACGGTATCCGTTGAGAATACCTTTGAAAAAATATGGTTCAATCAACTAATACAAACATAACGAAGACGACTGGCCCGTCGAGTCTTGATCTCAAAGCCGGGCAGAAACTTGGCAAGTACCGGCTGTCAAAATACCTCGGCGAAGGCGGAAGCTGCGAGGTCTGGAAGGCCAGGGATACTGTCGAGAGCATCTGGGTGGCCCTGAAGATACCGCTGGCCGACGTACACGGCAAGCGGGACAACCAGGCCCTGCTTCGTGAAATCCGCCTGGTCGCACAATTGCGCCACCCACACATTATGCCGGTTAAGAACGCTGATATTATAGGCGGCCAGGCCGTACTGGCAACCGAGCTGTCTGTCGGCACGCTGGCCGACTGCTCGAAACCGATGAGCGTCCGCAGAATCATCTCGATCGCCGCCCAGGTTCTTGACGGCCTTGCCTACGCCCACCGCAAGCGGATGGTTCACTGCGATGTAACGCCCGGCAACATATTTTTGTTCCCAAACGGCCGGGCCGCGCTCGGCGATTTTGGTATCGGCCTGAAGCTCAAAGGTCGAATGATAACCGTAGACGACTTCGGCACGCCTGGTTACGTCGCTCCGGAGCAGGCATACGGCCGGCCGACCTACCGCAGCGATTGTTTCGCTCTCGGGCTCATACTGTACGAATACATCACCGGCGTCCTGCCGAAATGGCCTTTTCGCTGGCCGCCCCGGGGCTGCAAGCGTCTCCGGGAAAAAACCAATTTGGCATTCGTCGGATTTCTCAAGCAGGTCCTGGCGGTGGACCCTGACAAGCGTTTCGCAAACGCGGAGAAGATGCGCTCGGCCTTGCTCCAGGCGGTTCCCAGGAAGCTCAAGCTCGCGTCCTTCATGAAATCGCCCCGGGGAAAGAAGCTCGATTGGCAGAAGATGCGCCGCGCTGCGTTCATAAAACGCTATGCGTCGGTGGTTCCCGTTGTTTTCCGGTGTGACGATTGCGGTGAGCCAATCGCCGAGAGCATGGTGCTGTGTCCATGGTGCGGCAGCGATCGCAACCGTTTCGATGCGAGTACTCCGTTCAGCCATGTTTGCACGCGCTGTCACCGGGGCGTTCTGCCCGAGTGGCGTTTCTGTTCGTGGTGTTACGGGCCGGGTTTCGCTTCGCCTGCTGCGAAACGCACGACCGGCACGCGATACCACAGCCACTGCAAACACTGCGGCGGAAAACTCATGCGCTTTATGCATTATTGTCCCTGGTGTCGCCGGAAGGTTCGCCGGCCCTGGCAGGTTCGACCCTTCCCGGAAATATGCACGAACTGCGGCTGGTCGATAGATTCGACGTTCTGGAATTATTGCCCCTGGTGCAAGCAGAGACTTGTCTGATTCGTTTACTTTTAGGAACCGCAAATGACTGTCAAGCCGGTAGAAATACTCGTTGCCGGCCCGCCCGCTCATTTCCGCTGGGGCGCCGAGACGCATGTCGGAATGGAGCGCCAGGAAAACCAGGACAACTTCTTCGCCGATCCCGAGCCTGCATTGTTTCTCGTATCCGATGGTATGGGGGGCCACCGGGGCGGCGCCCTCGCTTCCGGAATCGTCTCCGAGGATCTGCCCGTGATGATCGAAAACTCGCTCGACAGGCTGAAGGTCGGCACCCCGCGGGCTGTAAGATCCCTGCTCGAAAGAATGATTGCCGAACAGAGCAAACAATTGCAGTTGGAAGGCAACAGCGAAAGCGGTTTCAGGGATATGGGCGCCACGCTCGTCATTGTCCTGCTGAGAAAGGGCCGCTGCTTCGTTGCCAACCTCGGTGACAGCAGGGCCTATCGGCTGCGCAAGGGTAGAATGGCCCAGCTCACCCGGGACCACTCGGTCGTATCCGAACTCATCGAAAAGGGCCATATCGAGCCCGAAGAGGCGACCAATCACGATGCCCTGGGTCAGATCACCCAGTACGTCGGCATGGAAGAAAAGGCACACTCCCATGTCCGCTCCTTCGCTTTGAAAAAGAGCGACCGTCTCCTGCTCTGCACCGACGGCCTGACCGATATGGTGGACAACAAAGACATCGCAGCTATTTTGTCGGTCGAAAGCGATCCTCAAACGGCCTGCGAGTCACTCGTGGCCGCCGCCAACAAGGCCGGCGGACACGACAATATCACGACCTTAGTCATCGACTGGCTCGGAGCTTAACAGCACTCAGGCTGACAGCGATACATCACCCCGATATCCATCACATGTTTTCAGGGAGTATCTTATGGTGAATCTCAGGCTTTACCCAGCGGATCACTAAAACAAGCGGGAACTATCTATAAGAAATGTGACGGGGCCGTCGTTTATGCTGGCCACATGCATGTATTCGCCGAAGATGCCCTTCTCGACACTGACGCCCTGCTCGGCTATCAGGTCGGCTACTTTTTCATAAAGCTGCTCTGCCAACGCCGGTTCGGCTGCGGCGTCGAAGCCGGGACGGCGGCCCTTGCGGCAGTCGCCGTGAAGGGTGAAATTGCTGATAAGCAGAATCGAGCCGGCCACATCCTGTACGTTTAGATTCATCTTGCCCGCCTCGTCGGCAAAGATTCGCAGATTCACGAGTTTATCCGCCATGAACTGAGCGTCATTCATAGTATCGCCCTTGCCGACGCCGAGATAGACCAGCAGGCCCTTGCCGATTGTGCCTACCGGCTGATCGTTGACTGTTACCTTCGCCTCCAATACTCGTTGGCAAACCATCCGCATAGTCGTCCCTTCCATGTCACTTGCTTTATCAAAACCACGGTGACGAAGTTGCTCTTCGAATACGCAGCTCGTCGACAACTGCATTACCTTTGTGTGTCACGAGGTAGAGGACCAGTTCGGCGATCTCTTCCGGCTTGATTAGCTCGTCCTTGGCAATATCCGGACGTACTCTATCGACCATATCCGTATCTACGCCTCCGGGACAGAGCAGGTGCACCCGAATATTCGAACCTCTCAGCTCCTCAGCCAGCGAAATTGTCATGCCGCGAAGAGCGTGCTTGGAGGCGGTATAGGCGCTTTGAAGCGGATAGCCTTTGACGCCGACGACCGATGCGATGTTGATAATATGGGCCGCCTGCGATTTTTTCAATAACGGCAGGGCCTCTCTGCACAGTATGAAGGGTGCGGTTGCATTGATTGAAATGCACCGCTGCCAATCTTCCGTTGAGGTCTGCTCCAGCTCCGCAGAGTGAGTGACACCGGCGTCATTTACAAGGATATCAAGCCGGCCGAGTTTTTCGCCGGTTACTTTGACGAGATTCCGAATGGACTGCTCTTCGGTCAGTTCGGTAATAATGACATGAGGTTGCCCGCCCGCCTTTGTCACCTGCTCGGCGGTTATTTGCAATTCTTGAATCGATCGAGCAGCCAGGATGACGGTCGCAGCCTCCTGCGCCAGCGCCACGCTAATCGCCCTGCCAATCCCTCGGCTGGCCCCTGTTACTATTGCTACTTTGCCGGCTAACTTTTCTGCCATCCTTATCAGCGCCGTCGAGTTTGCGTTCCGCGTTGCTGTGTATCCGTTTGTGTTCCTGTTGTTCTTCCGGACGTTCGTCCCCTTGTGCGGCTGTTTTGCTGATATGCCTGGCCCGGATCGTTGGTTCTATTACTAATGCTCTGCGAATCCTGCAGCTTCCTTTTCTCTTCCTCCATTTTTATGACAAGTACGTCAAATCGTTCTTTCCTTGCCAGTAACAGCCCGTCAATTGCAGCCGTCGTCTTTTTAGCTTGTTCTTCAACTGCAATAGTTCGTATGGAGCTAATCTCTGCCTGAATTTGTGGGTGTATCGCCCTGGCCAACTCTAACTTGTTATCCGGGGTTGTCTGCATCCACAGACGCATCTGTTCTTGTGTTTGAGGATCCAGTTGCTCGGCTGGCCGACCCGTGCTTTCAAATCCTTGTCCTCTTGGCATGTTAACGGCCCCACGGCCATATTGCGACTCTGTTGTATTCGCTCCGGTTGATTGTCCTCTTTGTGAATACTGGCCTCTCGCGCTTCTGTCGGTTGTTCGGCCCCGTGTGCGAGTACGCGTAGATTCGGCTTGTTTCAAATCTCTTTTTTGCTGCATGAGTTCCCTGTTGACCTTTAAGGACCGCCTCCGCCTGTTAGTTCGCAGATTTTTAATGGCCTCGGCAGTCTTTTTGGCTGATTCCTCAACAGCTACCTTGCTTACGTAATCAATTTCTTCCTCGAATTGCTTGTCTACAGCCCTTAAAAGAGTCGTTCTGTTATCATTTCTTGTTTGCTGCCACTGACGCAACTCATTTTGGCTTTTATCTGAAACCTCCTTCACTACTTTCTCCAGGCCGTCGAATGTCTTAACACGGGTTTTAATCTCGTTCGGATCGGCAAGTAAATCCAACTCGATAGATGTTTGACCAGTAGCCATGCTCCTGCCTCGTGGTTGGTTTCTGTTTGCTGATCCCGAATAGGCATTTGCTCCCTGCGGTCCGCCCGGAGAAGAATACAGCCTGTCACCTTGAAATGCACTCAGATCCGGCTCTTCGGCGCCGTTCTTAATCAACAGTTCGGTAATTTCCGTCTGGTTGTTCTTCTTCGACAATGACAAAGCGTTGTCGGCTCGGCCATCCATAACATTGATTTCTGCCCTCTTGGCAATTAGTTGCTCTACTATAGCCTTCTGACCGGACTCCACCGCGAAATGCAGAGGCGTCCTCCCACGACTGTCCTTTGCATTAACATCAGCTCCTTTGTCAATAAGTAGTTGAGCTATCTCCGCCCGTTTGTTACGAATTGCAGTATGGAGCAGAGTCCAGCCCATTCTATTTTTCGTATTCAAATCCGCACCGGCTGAAATTTTTGATTTGACTTCGTCGATGTCGCCGTCAACAACAGCCTGGTTCAGGGATTTACTTCGTGGTTGCTGAGCAAAAGTTGTATTGTGCAATAAAGATGTTAGCAATAATAAAATCGTTATGGAAATGGTTAACCGCTTCATAGCATGTCCTCCAAAATAATTAACCTCAAATATAACTCATCAGCTATTTTAACTCAACATTTATCGGGCAAACACAATTAGATACTCGCTTAATTATACATCATTTTGTCTAATTTATCACGCAAATTTTTTCTAAGCCACTTTTTCCAGTATTTTTTTATACTTCCTCTCCACAAACGAAGCCAATTCTTTCCAGGATTCCGTCGAATTCGTCCAGTGAGTAAAACTCGATGATTACCTTGCCTCTCTGCCCGCTTTTCCTTGTCTCAATACTTACCTTAGTGCCAAGCTGACCTGCCAGTTTGTTCTCGATGTCCAGAATATGAGGCGGTTTTGAACGGACTGTCGGTTTAACCTGACCGGTACCTGCAAGATATTTTCGTACTAATCGTTCAACTTCTCGAACGCTTAGCCGCCCTGCCATTGCTCGATTTGCCAGTTTCCGGCGAAGTTCATCCGTGGGCAGTGCAAGGATTGCACGGGCGTGGCCCATGCTGAGTTGGCTTTCAGCCAGCATTTGCTTGATTTCAAGCGGTAAGTCCAGCAGCCGTATATAGTTAGCAACTACAGATCGGCCTTCGCCGAGTCTTTCGGCCGCTTCGGCTTGCGTCAAAGAGAATGTGCTTATATATTCATGGTAAGCTTTTGCTCGTTCGATGGGATTAAGATCTACCCGGTGTATATTCTCAACTAAGGCCCACTCCTGCAACTGCTCATCGCTTGCACGACGAACCAGGGCGGGTACGCTTGTCAGGCCAGCCAGTTCGGCAGCTCGCAGCCGGCGCTCCCCTGCAATGAGCTGAAAGCCGGTACCAATTGGACGAACTATAATCGGCTGAATTATTCCATTTGCCTTGATTGACTCAGTCAATTCAGATAATTCCTGCTCATTCCATACTGTCCGAGCCTGATAAGGATTAGGCGATATAGAATCAATGCTGACTTTCTGAAGTGAATCGCGTAACTCCTTGTCTGGAGGGAAGATAGAGACGGCCGAATGGCTGGGCAATACCTGCTCAGACTCTAAATTATCAATAGTTATAGGACCCATTAGAGACTGAAGCCCCCTGCCGAGATGTCTTGGCTTTTCTCTTTTACTGTCGGCCATATTCATACTCCTTTACACTATTGCCTGGGGATCTTGCATCATTTCCCTTTTGTTAACTCATATAAATGTGTTAACTCATATATTATTTCGGAATACTTACTTTATATTCTGCAGCTTTGCCAGATTAAAAAATCAATTTTTTAAAAAATGTTTCACGTGAAACAATGATAAGGAAGGTACATAGAGCATAAGAACTGATTTTCAGGTACCAGCTATCTTCAAATTGATTCCTTTGAAGTATCTTGCTCGACAAGCCTCGTGTCGTACGATTTAGAATGTTTCACGTGAAACATCAATGCAGAATGTGCAAAAACAGGTCTGTACAGATAAAGATGATATTGTGTGCTCATGTCGAAAATACATTACAATCAGACCTCCAGCAGACAAATATATTATGTTTACAGCTCTATTGACTGTTCTAAATATCATACGGATTGCATGGGGCTGGCTCTGCCACTGAGATAATTAAAAAGCATAAATGATTATATAGTGTCCAATAGGTGTAAAATGTGCCGTATTTAGCATGTTTTTAGTCTCTCATGTTTTAAAAATATTTCGCATTCTAAAGCAAAGATCTTTGCTACAATGACTCTCCTGGCGTTTACTGTTCAATAAAAAACACGTCGAGCAGGGGGGCAAATGGTCTGTAGAAAGATTAAATGCTTTTATGGGTCTTTGTTATAATGTCATATTGTCTTGTCCCAATATGGCCAAATAATCCATTCGACTTATCCTTATACTCTGATCAGGATCGTTCAGTTTTTCGCTGAGCAGCAGGAATGTTTGGTGGGTATACATCACACTTTGTAATATTGATGTTGCGTTGATGATTCCTTACAAAAACGGAACTTAACGGCTGTATAAGCTTGTTTATAATCAATTGATTTTGCCTGTTGAAAAAGATAAATCCGTATCAACAGCAACGATAAAATGATTGACACCCGGTGACAGGCAGGTTAGATATCTTTGAGGTGTGCGATTTTACGTTGCAGGCCACCACAGTTGTATCCCATTATATGAAAAGACTGTGCCGATGAAAGGGCAAACCAGATGTGGCTATTGATCCTACTTCTGCTGGCTATCGTTTTCATTATCGTTGCGACAACCAGGTTGAATCTCCACCCATTTCTCGCACTACTCATCTCCGCTTTCGGATACGGCATATTGTGCGGGAGAATGACGCTACAAGAGGTTGTCCAATCGGTAAATGCCGGCTTTGGCGGTACGATCGGCTATATCGGTATAGTAATACTGGCAGGGGCGGTAATCGGCACATTTCTGGAAAAGTCCGGCGGGGCGTACAAATTGGCTGAGAGCACGTTGAAGCTAGTGGGCAGAAGAAATGTGCCTATGGCTATGGGAATAATCGGGTATATTGTTAGCATCCCCGTATTCTGTGATTCGGCGTTCGTGATTCTTTCGCCGCTATGCAGGGCGCTTTCAAAAAAGGTGAAAATATCTCTGGCCGCAAGTGCCGTGGCGCTTAGCCTCGGCCTTTACGCAACCCATACGATGGTGCCCCCCACCCCAGGACCTGTCGCGGCGGCGGGGCTGCTTGGCGCCGACCTTGGCCTGGTTATCCTTTGGGGCGGCCTTGTAAGTATAATCGCCCTGGCTGCCGGCTGGCTTTTTTCGATAAAGTTCGCCGCCAGGATATATATCGATCCCGAGAAGAATTTCGAGCAGTCCGATGTAGAAATAGTCGCCGCCGAAGCTCCTTCCGCAATAAAATCCGTGATTCCAATCATGCTGCCAATCATATTGATTGTACTCAGATCGATTGGCGATTTGAAATCACAACCGTTCGGCGAGGGTAATATAGCTGTTTATGTCGATTTTATCGGACAACCCGTCGTGGCCCTGTTAATAGGCGTTTTCTTTGCCTTTCTGCTGCCCAGGAAGCTGAAAACCGAGATGCTTTCGGCTTCGGGCTGGATCGGGCAGGCTGTCATTGCGGCGGCCACGATTATTATAATAACCGGCTGCGGCGGAGCTTTCGGCAAAGTCCTGCAGAACTCCGGAATCTCCGATGTAGTTAAAGATTACCTCGGCCAGAGTGCCGGCCTAAGCATCTGGCTCCCATTTCTCGTCGCCGCAGGTCTAAAAACTGCACAAGGCTCGTCAACCGTAGCGATCATAACGACGGCGGGAATAATGGCGCCGCTTCTTGGTACGCTCGGCCTCGATGCACCTACGGCCAAAGCACTTGTGGTCGTTTCAATCGGAGCCGGTTCGATGGTAGTCAGCCACGCCAACGACAGTTATTTCTGGGTGGTAACAGGTTTTTCAGGCATGACGGTCAAGCAGGGCTATAAACTGCAAACGCTCGGAACTCTCGTAGAAGGAGGGGCCGCCGCGGTAGCTCTCTGGATTATTAGCTTGATTGTTCTCTGAGCAAAACTACAAATATTGTGTCTATTTATAGTTCGAATGACACAGTGCTTCGCAGGGATCAAATAGTATGAAAGTCGTTGTTGCAATGGATTCATTCAAGGGCACACTAAAGGCTCATGAGGCCTGTATGGTCGTATCAAATGTGATTAACGAAAACTTATCGGACGTAACGGTTGTGATCAAGCCCATGGCCGATGGTGGGGAAGGGACCGCAAGGGCGATGATTGAGGCGGCCGATGGTCTTTGGATTCCCCATATTGCCATGGGGCCTCTTCGACAAATGCGGATCGAGGCGGGATTTGCCTGGTTTTCGGACCGAACGGCTCTTGTTGAAATGGCGGCGGCAAGCGGCATTGAACTGCTTAAGCCCGAACAGTTCAATCCGCTCAAGACTACCACATACGGGACCGGCCAGCTTATAAAAGCCGCCGTGCAGCACGGAGCGAGTAAAATCCTTTTAGCCGTCGGAGGCAGCGCAACGGTAGATGGCGGCGT
>JBARRE010000342.1:0-1696 GCA_049644065.1 Sedimentisphaerales bacterium
CCAAGAAAATCGCGCCGAGTCATACACCGAGTATCTGTTGCTATGGAATTTTCCGCTTTAGTCATGTCTAACCTCGTTTTGCAATTTCCATGCTCATCTTGTTGAAAAAGTCAATACATTGCGCTATTTCAGGCATTGATTCGAACCAGTTGTAGGAGTATTCGAGGCCGAACATGGTAGGCCTGATGCCCAGTCGGTGGATTTCCTCGATAAATTCTTTCGTCCTGCCGGCGCCGGTTCCCCAGGGGACATCGTGACCTTCAGGGCTTAGCTCGTTCAGGTCGTGCATTTGTATGGTTATCAGGCGGTCCTTGAGCGTGTTCAAAGCCTTGATCGGATCGATGCCGGAACGCATCCAATAGCCCATATCGCCGCAGGCTCCGATCCGTTTGCTGCGGCCCCGGCAGACCTTCATAATCCCTTCAGGATTCCAGTACTGCGGCGAGGCCTTTTGGTCGTGGTTGTGAAGGGCCACGTTGATGTCATACTCGTCGCAGAATTTTTCGATTATATCCAAAGCATCGCCGGATGGCTCCGACATGAACGTTTCGATGCCAATCTTTCGCCCGAACTCGAACACCTTCCGGCAGCCGGCCTCATCGCCGGGGATGTCGTGATAGTAATACGTCAAGAGGCGAATGCCTGCTGAGTCCAGTTTCAGCCGGATTTGTTTCAGTTCGTCGTCGGTCAGTTGCGGATCGAAGTTTTTGTCAATTTCCCTGCTGACCTTCTGGAAGCTAAGGCCGCCCATATAGGGCAGGCCGAGTTTGGCCGTTCGCTCGATTGCCTCGAAGAGCGTGTATTTGTTAAAAGTATAAGCTTCGATGCCGAGACGCCAGTTTAGCTTTTCCTGAGAGCGGATGGCCGGTGTCAATTTGGCGCTTGGAATTGTCGGGGCTTGCAGGTCGCCCAAAGCAAACTGGGTGGCCGCCAGATAGAATTGCAGCATCTTCGGGTCCCAGAAGACGTAGGGATTATGTGCGATTGTGCAGTAGAAAACGCGTCCCCGGCCGTACTGCCGCACCCAGGCCACAGCGTAGTCGTTGTCCTCGCGGACAACTTTACCATAAGCGGGGTCTTGATTCATGTCGGTTTTCTCGGTGTCGATGCTCTGAAGCACGCGGACTCTGTCCCTCGAATAGGGCTCGTGGACGCGGAAGAACTCGTCCCTGTAATCGTAGCCCTTGCTCCCGAAAGGCTGATTGACGGGGTGGTCGGGATCGTCGAGTTTGATAAATACGTGTTCTTTGCTGGCTCGGTGGTTGGCGCCGCGGGCGCCGAGCATGATACCGAACTCCGGCCAGTCTTCAATAGCGCCCGGCCATTGCGTAAAGGCTGCTGTAGTGCCGTGGACACCGAGGAGTCCGCCGCCGCCGTAAACAAATTCGAGCAGGCTTTGTCTCAACCCGGCATCTTCGAAGAGATTGCCCACCGTATTGTTCAGAAAGACGGCGTCGAACTGTTTCAAATTATCCGGCTTGAAGACGGACGGATCTTTGCTGATAACCGTCTCGAACGCTCCGGTCTTTTTGCCCATCAGCGTAAAAGCCAAATTGGCCGTTGGGATAGAACCGTGCCCGCCGTACCCGACGTTGAGACCGAAAATCAACAGCTTGCGATTTTTCCGGGGGGTAGCGAAGGCTTTGTTCGGAATAGCTGCCTCAATCCGCTGCCGCTGCTCGCCGACAATCTGCGC
>JBARRE010000343.1:0-3406 GCA_049644065.1 Sedimentisphaerales bacterium
ACAGGATTTACACAGAAAAAGAGATATAGACAGGATAACAGGATTAACAAAAGGGTTCCCAATAAATTATCAAGTGCATCCTGTTATCCTGTCTACTTTAAGTTGATTTTCCACAGCACGCACAAAGAACGCCGTATCATGGAGATTTATTTGGAATTTTCTGGACCTTTTGTAGAACGGTTCGTATAATACTTAACTAAATGATTATTGATTAATGATGAATGATAAATGATAGAAAGAAAAAGGCTTGGTTATTGATTATTTATTACTGATGATTGATTATTTCCCTGTGGCCTCTTTGCCTTAGTAGCCTAATCAACATTGTTAATCAGTGTAAATCTGTGTCTAACAGAATCCTATTTGAAAAAACAAAGCCAATGTTAAAATGGGCAAAATAACACTAAGTCAGTAATATTAAGGATTTATGGAGAATTTGATGATTTTGGACGGCTTTGAGTATCGAAAAACAAAGCCAATCAAAGCCAATTTGCCGGCCTTCCCGGCCTTCGGCCGGAAATACTAAGTACTAAGCTCTAAATCCTAAACAAAAGGCATAGGAGCCAAATGACAGATTCGAAGGCACGTTTGACAGGGTACGTTTGAAAAAACAAAGCCAATTTGCAAAATACCTCGACAGACCGCATGGTAGATGCAAAAAAGAAAGATACAAAACAATGGATTTCGCTCTATAATCGGCATTAAATAGAAAACCAAGGCGTTTTCGTATGATTTCATACGTGTTTTGTTAGTAAGGAGCTTGCTGGATATGGAAACTGATTTAAAAGCAGTTAATCATAAATCCAAACACCAATTCTTTGCCGGCGTGTCGGCCGGACTATTGATATTTGTGTTTTGTTTTCTTAGCGCCGGACAGGCGGAAGAATCGCAAGGCGAGCTGCGGCAGGGCCTCGCGAGTCAATACAAAGGCGATAAAGGGATTGAGAAAGATCCGGATGTGATCTTTGTGGAGAATTTCGAGGCCAGTTCCCTGGATGCTGTCAAGGCGCGCTGGGAAAGCGTGCAGAATATTGACATCATGTCGCTTTCGCCGGATGTGCCTGCCGTTAGCGCGGGTAAGAAATCGCTCTTGATGAGTCACATCGGAGGCAAAGGGACGGGCGGGCATTTGTATCGGCGGCTTTTGCCTGGTTACGAGCAGCTTTACGTTCGCTTTTATGTGAAATTCGCCCGGGATTGTTATCCGATTCATCATTTTGTCCATGTCGGCGGCTATAATCCTTCGACGCCGTGGCCCCAGGGCGGGGCCGGGATCCGGCCCGCCGGCGATGCGCGATTCACTACGGGCATCGAGCCGTACGGCAGAAAATGGAAATGGGATTTCTACTCCTACTGGATGGCAATGAGGTCGTCGCCGGATAAGAAATCATGGGGGCACGATTTTGTCAACGACGACAATCTGAAAGCCGAGCGGGAGCAATGGATATGCGTCGAACTGATGATGAAGATGAATGACCCCGTTACAGAAAGCAACGGCGAGCAGGCGATATGGATAGACGGAAAATCATGGAAAAAAGACGGACAAGTTGTCAGTCACGTCGGCAAAGGATTTCCCAAAGGCAAGTGGGTATGGGACAGCTTTATACCGGACCCGAAAGGCGAGCCGTTCGAGGGCTTTCAGTGGCGTAGCGATGAGGAGCTGAAGTTGAATTTCCTATGGATTCTGTTGTACATTACGAAAGCCCCCGCGGGCCACGTCAGCAAGATCTGGTTCGACGATATTGTCGTGGCGAAAAAGTACATCGGCCCAGGAAATTCTCTGGATAATTGATGCCAAAAGGGCAGAACTGCCGAAAATACAAATAGTGTATTGTATGGCATTCGAGTTCTAAGACGTCATTCGGTTCCGGCAGAGTCAGGGAACGGCTTTTTGTCAAGTTTGTGCCGGATCAAGCCCGAGAGTAGAAGGGGGCCTGAGAAAATGGTTAGAAAAGTGATTCTGGTGGTTGCTTTGATTGTAATGGTCTTTTCGTTAGTGAGCTGCCAGACTGTCCAGGGAATCGGTGCCGATATTCAATGGATCGGCGAGAAAGGCGAAGAGGCTATCGAGCGATAAAGCATTTCAACCTGCTCTACAGCGTGAATTTTGTGGTGCCTTGAGTGGGCACGCTGTATCAGGTGAGTTTTTCGGTCTGCTTGGTTCTCGTTTTAGCCTTTGTGGGGATGCTTTCTATCCGCTGCTTTTTTTTAGCGATCTTCTTGTTGTGATCGGTTTGGGGTAATGGCGCGCCGTTAGAGGTTTTGGTTTTGTCAACGACGGCGTAACTCTCGACCATCGCCAACAGGCTTAATAAAAGACTGAGCGTACTTTCCGCGCCCTGGTTCGTATTAACGCCGTCGGGAGTCAAACCATCGTTACAGCCTTTTGTTCTGAAATCGTAGAGCAGGACGTGCAGGTCGTTCCGACCCAGGAACCAGTCAAATGCTTTTCTCTGAAGCGTTAAAAACCTTTGGTTTTTCGTAGCCTCATAAGCTGCCCTTAACATCATGACGGTCCCTGCGGCTTCAATGGGCTGCTGGTCGAATGTCACCTTTTTCCCGCCTCGTTCATACCATCCATTGCAGCCGATGAAACTGAAATGCGTGCCGTTGAAAGTGTTTTCCAGCAGGAACTTACAGGTTATGTCTGCAACTTCTCTGTACCTTTTATTATCGAGAGTCAGGCCGGCAATATACAGCGCGTGCGGCAAGACGGCATTATCGTAAGTCAGCGCATCCTCAAACCACTGCCAATCCGGATAATGACTCTCTTCGTACTGCCTGACCAGACCGTCTGCGGCCAATTCCAGTTGGCGCTTTATGTCGATTGCGCCTGGGAATTGTTTGAGATAATCACTCATGCCGAGAATCGAATAGGCCATTCCCTTTGGGAGCTGCCTCTGGACGAGCTCTACCGATATGTCGAAGCAGTCTTTGGCAATCGACAAATATGGCGGTGCCGGCGGTTTTGCCATCACCGTCCCAAACGCCCACAATACCCTGCCGAATGCATCATGTGCAGGTTCGCTTGTACGCCAGGTCCTGTCAAAATCCATAAAATTTGTAATTGAGCCGTCGCTGCTCTGTGAATGGATGATGAAAGAAAGATACGTGTCGAGAAGCTGGAGTGCCTCCGGCTCAGGATATTGGGCGTAATATCTGGTCACCGCAATGACAGCTCTTGCATTATCGTCCGTACAGTAGCCAAACTCGCGATTTGGTATTGTAAACTTGGCGTGTTGGTAGAGGCCCGTGTCATCGGTTAGCTTTTCCAAATGATCCAACGAAGGCTCAGGTACTTCTATACTTGATATTGTTTCGGCGGCAGATAGTTTTGTTTTGGCGGAGATTTGAAGAAGCTTGCGTTTTGAGCCGAACAGCTTCCAGTATATCTGGCCGATTTTTGGCC
>JBARRE010000344.1:0-9644 GCA_049644065.1 Sedimentisphaerales bacterium
AGAGTGAAAAAGCGAAGGCCAAAAAAATATAGGTTGATGAATAAGCCACGCGGTGATTTAAGGGCTGCTTTGATAGGAGCTTAACGCTATGTCAGTGCCATTCGTGTCCGGTACATTTTTCGATGAGTTGTGCTTGCTAATGAGAAGGCGTGGCGATTGATTATTGATTATTTGCTATTGATTATTTAGATTGCTAGGGAATTAAAGGTGTCCTTGAATTAGCGGACCAAATAAATATAATAAATATATGAGCTTTGCATTCAAGCCTCTTGCAGGTTATCTCGTAAAAGCTTTTTTACGTAAGCCCTTTTATAACAATTACTTACTCGGCAAGCGGGTGCGTTTCAAACCTCTTAGGAGCCTATTACCTTGACATTTAGCTCCATTTGCATTGTATGATTTCTGTTTTATACTTTATGCTGGGAGGGTCTAATTATGGCAAAGCAAGAAAGACAACTTTTAGACAACGTGGATGCGAGTGCTTCATATTGGCAATATCGCCAAAATCTAGCAGAATACGAGAGACAACAACCGCATAAGCAAGCAGACCACAACTCAGACGATACATGGATCATATTGCTTTGTATTCTTTTCACAATAGGCTTTTTAGCCCTGCTTGCTAAAACGACACTTTGGAGTATTTTTTAGTTTATCATCGTGTTGGTAATTTGCTACTTACTTCTTTGTTCAGAATTCGGTCTATTTGGTACGGACCAGGAACTTAAACGGGTACGCCTGCCCCATAGGGGGTATATTTTTCGATGAGTTGTGCTTGATAATGATAGGCGTGGTGATTGATTATTGACTATTGATTATTGATTATTGATTATTTATCTGCGTTTTCTGCGTCCATCTGCGGTTATATAATACGAAACTGATGAACTTCGTTAAAGCAGTGTTTTTCAGTGTTAATCAGTGTCTAACAACTACTTTAAGACACGGAATCACTCATATTTACACAGTTTTTATCCTTTTTTCATAATATAATGTTTATCCCCGTTTATCGGCGTTTATCGGCGGTTTCAAAATCAACAAGTTTCTTCTCGTAGCAAACGTAAAGCTTGAATTTTCAAGATAAATTTGATATTCTGCCCGTGGCAGTCCTGGGAATCGGCCGGAAGGCGTTCTGTAGACTGACAGAAATAACGATTGGGCATACTTTGAAAAGGGATAGATACAAATGAATTATTGCGTTGTAGGATTACAGTGGGGTGACGAAGGCAAAGGCAAAATTGTCGATATCCTCGCCGAACACAGTGATATTGTTGTACGATACGGCGGCGGCGCCAATGCCGGCCACACCGTTATCGTAGGTGACAGCCGCTTCGCACTGCATCTTCTGCCCAGTGGTTCGGTCCGGCCGGATACTATCTGCGTTATAGCAAATGGTGTCGTCGTTGACCCGGATGTGCTGATAAAAGGAATTGAGACACTCGCCGAGAAAGATATTTCGCTCGATGGTCGGCTCCTGATCAGTGAAAATGCCCACGTTGTGCTGGACTATCACAAACAAGAGGATCAATTGCGCGAAGAGTCGCTCGCCAAAAACAAGCTTGGCACAACTATTCGAGGTATCGGCCCCTGTTATGCTGACAAGGTCGGCAGAAGCTATACTGTCCGAATGGGCGATTTAAGGGACATCGAGGCGCTCGAAGCCAAACTGCAAACGATCGTCGAGTACAAGAACAAAATTTTCACAGCCCTTTACAACGCCGAGTCGATAGGTGCCGATGAAATCTTTGAAAAGTGTAAAATCTATGCCGCCAAGCTCCTGCCCTTCACGACAGATACGACCGAATTTTTGCACAAATCAATTGCCGGCGGCAAATCCATCCTTTTCGAAGGCGCCCAGGGCTCGCTGCTCGACCTCGATCACGGCACTTTTCCGTTTGTGACCAGCTCGAACTCAACTTCACTCGGCATGTCGGCAGGCTGCGGTGTGCCGGCCAAATTCGTCGATAAATTCATCGGTGTAATCAAGGCCTACACAACGAGAGTCGGCGCCGGGCCTTTCCCTGCCGAGCAGGACAACGAAACAGGCCAATACATCCGCGACAAGGGCAATGAGTACGGCACCACGACAGGCAGGCCACGCCGATGCGGCTGGTTCGATGCCGTAGCTGTAGCCTACGGCGTAACCATCGGCGGCATAGACGAAGTCGCATTGTTGCATCTGGATACGCTCAGCGGCCTGGAAGAACTTAAGATTTGCAGAGCATATGAAATCAATGGAGAAGAGATGACTTTTTTCCCGGCAAACGAGGCCAGACTCTCTCAGGCCCGGCCCGTTTATGAAACAGTGCCGGGCTGGAGCGAGGACCTGACAGAAGTAAACGATTTTCAGGATTTGCCTGTGGATGCCCAAAATTATGTTCGCCGAATCGAGGAACTCATAGGTAAACCGATCACAGTCATCGGCGTCGGCCCAAAACGAAGCCAGACAATATTCAGACAATAGCATTTATATCTCACGAAAATATGAACTTAATGCTATAAGCCGCCGGCTATGGAAACTTTTGAACAGAAACTCAGGAAAACCGCAAAACGACTTGGTTTGAAGCTCGAACAGATACCCCGTCATATCGCAATCATTATGGACGGCAACGGCCGGTGGGCACAGCATAAATCACTACCGCGAGTCATGGGGCACCGCCAGGGCGCAAAAATAATTGAAAGAATGGCTTTATTTTGCGTCGATTTGGGCATCGAATCTCTGACATTGTATTCTTTCAGTACAGAGAACTGGAACAGGCCCAAATCCGAAATAAACGCTCTTATGCACATCCACTCCGAATATCTTGTCGATATCCGGCCTGTCCTGATGAAAAATAATGTAAAGTTAATTCACCTTGGCCGGCGAGAAGGACTCCCGGCACCGGTGCTAAAAGACCTTGCAGATACAATGGAGGAGACCTCCGCCAATACCGGCATGATACTTGCGCTGGCGTTGAATTACAGCGGCAGAACAGAAATCGTGGATGCGACTCGGAAGATCGCAGAAGCATATAAAAAGGGCAAACTCCGCCTGAAAGATATCGATGAACAGTGCGTAAGCCAAAATCTGTACGCGAGTTATCTGGGCGAGCCGGACTTGTTGATCCGCACGGCAAACGAAATGAGAATCAGCAACTTTCTGCTCTGGCAAATTTCATATAGCGAATTCTATGTTACGAAAACGCTTTGGCCGGATTTCTCAAAAGCTTCTATCGAAAAAGCAATCCTGGCCTACGCTTCAAGAAAACGGCGTTTTGGAACTATCTAAACGAAACCATAGCTGATAAACAACAAGCTCAAAAATATAAAGCTGACTTTTGCAAAGCGCTCGATCGAATTAAAATGCTCAGACACAGGTTATTTTTTGGAACATTGATGACGCTGTTCTTTACCGCAGCCGTCATTTTCGACGGCTGGTTGGATGGCTCGCTTTCAACTGTAACCGATGATAAACCGGTGCAGGGAACGCTTTTTTGCATTCTCGTCGTCCTGCTGATAATTCCGGCACAATTCGAGTTGTCGAAACTCGCGGCGGCAAAAAATTTGAAGATTTTTCTCCCTGTTTCGATTACCGCCTCGATTTTATTCGCCACATCCCGCTATTTGCAGCAGCTTGTGGAATTTCAGCCGGAAACCTATCTCAGTCTTCTGTCGGCTTTCGTGCTGCTGGTATTGCTTTTATACCAATACAAAATCTACGGGACTTCGGGCGTTTTAGCCAATTGCGGAGCAAATTATTTTTCGATCCTGTACCTGGGACTTCTCAGCAGTTTTTGTGTAGCAATTCGAATAGAATTCGGACTCTGGCCTTTGCTAATGTTTGTTTTTGTCGTAAAATCTGCCGACATAGGTGCTTACTCGATCGGGACCCTGTTTGGCAAACATAAATTTTCGCCAAAAATCAGCCCCGGAAAAACTTGGGAAGGAATGGGCGGCGCCGTTGCAGCAGCGATAATTGTTGCTATTGATTTTGCGTTAATTTGTGATATAATGCTTTGGTGGCCGGCGGCAATATTCGGCCTTGTTTTTGCGTTTGTTGGCCAACTGGGCGATCTGGCAGAGTCTATGATAAAACGAGACGCCGAGCAGAAAGATTCGGCAAATAAGGTGCCCGGCTTCGGCGGCGTTCTGGACATCGTCGATTCGCCTCTCGTGGCGGCGCCGCTTGCGTATTTATTCTTTATGTGGAGCTCCTGACAGAGCATCGTTTTGGAAGTCACAATACAATTAGATTCGACCGACAAGCAACTCGAATTGTTCGGACCCGCCGACAGTTACCTTCGACTTTTGCGCCAATCACTCGGTGTACAAATCACCGCCCGTCAGAGCAGGTTAATGATAACCGGCACAGAAGACAATGTGAAAAAAGTCGCCGAGATTATCGACAAAATGCAAAAACAGCTTACCAAACATCGTTCACTCACCGCCGAGGATGTAACCTCATTCATCAAGCACAAGGATTTACTCAAAACTCTCGATACCGGCAAGGGCATTAGCGTCTATTCGCATAAAAAGGCCATCGAGCCGACCACAAAAGGACAGCTAAAGTATATTGAAACGATGTTAGCCAACGACCTGACCTTTTGTATCGGACCGGCGGGAACCGGCAAAACATACCTGGCGGTCGCAATTGCCGTCTCAATGCTGAAGAAAAAACAGATCCGGAGAATCGTTCTTGCACGGCCGGCTGTTGAGGCCGGCGAAAAACTCGGATTTCTGCCGGGCGATTTGAAGGCAAAAGTAAATCCATATCTTCGTCCCCTGTTCGACGCTCTCGAAGACATGATGGATTTTACACAGATGAAGAAATTTGTGGAGCTGGATATAATCGAGATTATTCCACTTGCCTTTATGCGCGGCCGGACGTTAAACGAAGCCGTCATCATCTGTGACGAAGCCCAAAATACCTCGGCATTACAGATGCTGATGGTACTGACAAGGCTTGGGAACGGCTCGAAAATGATAATAACAGGCGATATAACACAAATCGATCTGGAACCGGGACAGAAAAGCGGAATGATCGAAGCAATTGAAACGTTGCGACGAATCAAAGGCATAGGTTACGTGGAATTAAACCAGAGGGATATAGTGCGGCATCGATTGGTTCAAAATATTGTACTGGCTTATAAAAAAAGAGCTAAAGCCAATTAGTCGTCATTACATGCAGGATAGATAAATGGTATTTTGGAAGAAAACAAGTCCGAGGCGAAGTCAGGTTCGCAAGAACATATCTGCCGAGCGTTTTTCACGAATAAGCCAGCTCGCCAACACTGATTCTTTAATCTCGATCCTGATATGGCTGCTTTTCGTAGTCCTCTGCACGCTCATTTTATCTATCCCGCAAGCCGGCATTCTTCAAGTAATACCAATAGCCGTTATAGTTGTTTTGATTTCTCTGGCCGGTGCTTTGTATATCCAACACTTCCAAAAACGAATAACAAAAAACTACGCCAGAGCGTTAGTGCTGATCGGTTTATTTATCTTATTATTAGCCGCAACCAAGCTCGGCGTCGAATCAACCGGGCTAACCTTTTGGGCTACTGCAACCGCCGTCACAACAGCAATCATTATGACAATCGCTTATGACCAGCGTTTCGCAATAGGTATGAGTATCTTCTATTGCCTTTTTGCCTGTCTCGCCGTAGAACCGATAGAATCTCAACTGACGAATTTCTACCTGTTTTTAACAATGACTGCCGGCGCAATTACCTGCTGTTTTTGCCTGAAAGAAATCCGCACAAGAATTAAATTGCTCCAGGTCAGCACGCTGGCGGCGATAATAGTGTTCATAACAGCAGCCGCTCTGAACTTTGTATCTCAAGATCTCAACACTGCTAATATTATCAGGGACTCCGCCCTCCACGCGGGCATTACCCTTGGGGTCGGCGTGCTCATTCAAGGTTTGCTGCCGCTTATCGAAAAAGCCTTTCGCATAGCAACGAGTATGACGCTGCTGGACTATAGCGATGCCAACCAGCGCTTGTTGAAACGGCTTCATATGGAAGCACCGGGCACATTCAGTCACAGCCTGTTAATAGGCTCAATTGCCGAGGCCGCCGCCGAAGCAATCGGACGCAACGGTCTCTTGTGCCGGGTAGGCGCCTACTACCACGATATCGGCAAAATCAATAAGGCCGGCTATTTCGTTGAAAATGAACTTGGCTCGGCCAGCCGGCACAAAGAACTCTCGCCGACAATGAGTCATTTAATTATCGTGGGTCACGTTAAAGACGGGATAGAAATGGCCAAAGAATACGGCCTGCCCAGCGTGATTCGACAATTTATCGAAACACACCACGGCACAACCCTGATCGAACATTTTTACAACGAAGCTAAAAAACAAAAAACGAAAAACGCAAAAGGAAAAACCGCCGAGGCTCCTTCCGAGAGTGAATTCAGGTATCCGGGCCCGAAGCCGCGAATAAAAGAAGCTGCCATTGTTATGTTGGCCGATACTGTAGAAAGTGCCGTCAGAAGCCTGCCTGAAGTAACACCGACAAAAATAGATGCGGTCGTGCACAATATGGCGATGAAACGTCTGCAGGACGGCCAATTCGACGAATGTGATATGTCTCTGAGGGAACTAAGTCAGATAGAAGCAAGTATATCAAAAACTCTCGCGGCACACTATCACGGACGAATCGCATATCCAAAACCACCGGATGAACCTCCGGAGACAGATTCTCAAACCGAGCAGCGCGAGCAAAAAAACAACTAACCGTCATGACTTCTTCCAGACAAGATCGAGACATAGTCATTGTAATCACGAAAAATTTCAAAGACATAGACATATCTCCGCTTAAGATAAAAAACTTGGCAAAGGCCGTCTGCAATCGTTTTGCGAGGCACGAACCACAAGATACAAGATACGAAATTAGCATTGCAATAGTCGATGATAATGAAATCCGGAGGTTGAACAGAGAGTTTCTGAACAGCAAAGCTACCACCGATTGTTTGAGTTTCGATTTGTCCGACGATGAAAAAAGCCCGAAAATTTTTGATCTGGTTGTCAACGGAGAAATGGCCCTCAGGCAGGCAAATCAGCGTGGCCATTCAAGCGAAGCTGAACTGGCCCTGTACATCACGCACGGCTTGCTGCACAACCTCGGATTCGACGATACCACACAAAGCCAGTCCAGGAAAATGCACGAGACCGAAGATGAAATTTTGCAGGAATTTGGCTACGGGCTGGTATATAATAAAGATACAAGACCAAAAGAACATTAGAGCACAGGAAACGTAGAACCTGTGCATTAAAATAGCTGAAAGGGTATCAAAAAGTGAATTACGCTGGTTGGGCGGTTCTGTTAATTTGCCTTTTCGCCGGCGGCTCATTGTTCTTTTCCGTCAACGCCGTCGCTCTGCGAATATTTTCACACGTCAAATTGCAGGAAGCATTCAAAGCGGCCATCAAGAAAGAGGATTCAAAAGATCTCACCGAACAGCTTTCGGAAAAGGAAGAAGAGCTGATTTTAACATGCTCGGTGTACCGGCTCATCTTCAATATGTGCATACTGCTGGTGTTGGTGGCTTTTTTCACCAGTCGAGGCGAACCGGGAAGCCGGGAAAGCTTCGCCGTCGATTATCTGCTTGCAGCTCTCGTTGCATTTGGGATATTTTCGGTATTCAGTCTGGGCATTCCTCATGCCTGGGCGAAATATGCGGGTGAAAAAATCCTGAGCCGTACGTACAGGGTCGTCATGCTCTTTGCGTTTATCGCTTCACCCATTCTTTATATCTTCAAACTATACGACGGCGTTATCCGGCGTCTGGCAGGCATTACCGAAACAACGCCGGAAGAACAGCACGAAGAAAAACAGGAAGAATTCCTGACAGGCCTTGAACAGCACAAAACCGATGGCGTGCTCGACGAAGAAGAGCAGGAGATGATCGAAAACGTGCTGGAGTTACGCAGCAGCACAGCCGACGAAATTATGACTCCCCGCACAGACATCGTCGCCGCCGAGGTTAATTCCGATTTGCAGCAGGTCCTGCATACTATTACGTCCGGCGGCCATACGCGCATCCCGGTATACGAAGAGAAAATAGATAACATAGTCGGCCTTATTTACGCCAAGGACCTGCTGGCCGAGATCGGCAAAGACCCGGTAGATTTCACACTCCGTGAAAAAATGAGGAAAGTCTACTTTGTACCCGAAACCAAATCTCTCCGAGCCCTTCTGCACGAGTTTCAAAACCAAAAATTGCACATCGCCATCGTACTGGACGAATACGGTGGGACGGCCGGCATCGTGACTCTGGAGGATATTCTCGAAGAGCTTGTCGGCGAAATCACTGACGAGTACGAAGAAACACCCGCCGAACCTACAAAGAAAATCGATCAAAACACGTTCGAGGCCGATGCCAGAACATATATCGACGACCTAAACGATGAATTCGATCTGAATCTGCCCGAAGACGAAGATTACGAGACGATCGGCGGCTTTGTCTTCTCCCGTCTGGGCTACATTCCGAAAGCCAACGAAAGCTTCGATTACGAGAATCTAAAGTTCACCATTGCCTCTGCCGAAGCCAGAAAAATCAAACGAATCAAAATCCAGAAAATCGAAAATGAGTAGGGGCCGCCCCATGTGGCGGCCCTGGGTAGGCACGCGGGCCTGCCCCTACGGTGCAACCATGCTGACCAAGGACCTGGCTATCTGCATACGCGCAATCGATTATTCCGAAACATCTCAGATTGTCTCGTTTTTTACAAGAGCCACCGGCAAAATCGACGCCATTGCGAAAGGCTCCAAACGGCCCAAATCGCCCTTCGACGGCCCCATCGAAGTACTCTCGCACGGGAATATCGTCTTTGTCGATTCGGCCGGAGAAAAGCTCGCCACATTAACCGAATTCCAGCAGCAGCCCGCTCTGATAAACCTGCGCAATAACCTTTTTGTGCTGTACGCCTGCCTTTTCGCCGCCGAGCTGATGAATAACCTGACACACGATTATGATCCTCACCCCGAGCTTTTTGACGGCTTTCTGGAATTTTTGCACAATGCCAACGAGCAGCATTCAACGAACGATGAGCAACGTGATATCCTGGCCCTGCTGATATTGTTCCAATTGACCCTGCTCAGGGAAATCGGCCTCCAACCGATTCTAAATCATTGCGTGAATTGCAAAACGAGTCACGAATCACAAGCTGCAAGCCGCGAACTTTATTTCAGCAGTACTGCCAACGGGCTGATATGCAGGGATTGCGAACCAAGTTTTCCCGATAAGATCAGGCTCACGAAAGATGTTTCAGCCTGTTTGGTCAGCCTGAAACAGATACCCGAGTCAGCGGAGAAAACGCTTAAGGAGATCGAAAAGGTTTTGGTCCACCACTTGACGGGACTGCTCGGCCGAACGCCGAAAATGGCCAAGCACATTCTCTAAAACTAACTTTTCTTGAAGGTGTGTATTGGTTCTGGTACTATCTAAAGTACTTGCATGGTAAATACAGAAAATAACACAGAACCACAGTTTGGTGCAGGTAAGGGCAAGTTTATTGCCATGATGCGAAGATGTCTGGAAAACAAGTACGCACCGCTGATCATAGCCGGGATCGCCGCGGTGATTATGCTTCCCGCTTTAAACGCCGGCCTGATACAGGACGACCTGTTCCATCGTATAAGACTTGTCGAACCTTCCCAATTACC
>JBARRE010000345.1:0-3389 GCA_049644065.1 Sedimentisphaerales bacterium
AATACCATAAACGATTCATCCGGGGCAATGCCTGGATCGGCCGGACGGCCCACTTGTTGGTTGTCCATAGAGATATATGTAACCCGCGGCCAGGTGTTGTCAACAAAAGGGGCGACCCATATAATGCTTATTCCTCCGAATGGTCCCCCCTTGCGGATAGAACCGAAGTAGATACTGTTATTCGCTGCTAAAGAGCAGGAAATTTCGTTGGACGGAGAACTGAGCGGTGGTCCGAGTACCTGTGGTACGGCCCAGCCATGTGGGGTCCGATCGCAGCGATATAGATCGCGTTTGGGCTGCGGTAAGGTTTTCACAAAGTAGATGCTATTGGCATCCGGAGACAGACAGGGCGACCAAGGCGAATACTCTCCCATGCTTTCTATGAGTTTAGGTGCTGTCCAGCCCTGGTTTGTGTTTTCTATGATGAAAACACCCCCGACTCGGGGAGAATGACGGATAGGACAACGTAAATAACAAAATGTGTTTCCATCTGTAGAGAATGTTCCATGGGATTCCCACACTTGTGACCGCGTATCGCTGATCAGTCCGGGGGCAAAGACCTGGGCCGTGGATCCGGGCGGAGTTTGTCCCAGATAAGGTCCCTTGGCAAACGGTTCTGTGCACAGGCCAATGGTGTTCATTCCTAAGAAAGCCACAAGCCAAGCGATTCTTTTCGTTGTCTGTTTCATAACATTTCTCCTTTTCACTCGTTTGATATGCCTTCAGGCTATCTATGGGATTCGGGCAAATACTCCTTGAGTTCAACCCAGTAGATGTCAGCTGTATCTGTGGCGTGATTCAGATTCCACCCGTTACTGCGCGTGAAGAACATATATTTCTTGTCTGGCGAAATTCTCGCCCCGATTTCATAATATTCGGTGTTTATTCCAGGGCCCATACGATGCGGTTTTGTCCAGGTATCATCCGGCTGTCGCAGGGTTAGGTACAGGTCCGTTGGTGTTCCGCCCCGTGCTCCCGGCCGAATGGAGTAGAAGACTAGAAAGGACTTATCCGGGGCAATTCCGGGATCGCAGCCGTGTAAGTTGTCCATCTCCACCGGGAGCTCTATAGCCTGATCCCAGGTGTTGCCCGTAAAAGGGGCAATCCGAAAACAGCCTTGTCCGGATTTAAAGCAGATACTATGATCTGCTGCCACAGAGAATCCACCAAATGCGGTACTGAGGGGTGGTCCTAATTTCTGCGGCATAGACCATCCTTGGGGACTGCGTATACAGCGTTGATAAATGTGTTTGGACGGTTCACCTCTGTTCTGTGCCGATCTAATGAAACGTTGGTCCAGGAAGTAGATCGTATTGGCATCTGGAGACAGATAGCACGACCAGGTCTTATAGGGGATGTTTCTTATACGCTCAGGAGTTGTCCAACCCTGGTCCGTATTTTCTGTGATATAAACATATCCGAGTCGGCGAAAACAAAAAGTGTTGCCATCAGCCGAGAAGTGCCCATGGCTTTCAAAACGATGCGCCCGGGTATCACAGATGAGTCCCGGGGCAAAGACCTTGGCAACAGGACCGGGCGGGGTCTGTCCCAGATAAGGTCCCTTGGCAAAGGGTTCGGCGCACAGGCCGATGGTACTTGTGCTAAAAAAGGTTATGAGCCAAAGTATGTTCTTCACTGTCTGCTTCATAATAAGTCTCCTTTTTACAGGGCGTCTTTGCCCGTTGACCATGTCTTTAGACTATCGATAGGATACAGGCAGATATTCCTTGAGATCAACCCAATAGATATTCGCGCTGTGTTTTCTTGGATCCCAACCCTCACTGCGGGTGAAGAACAGGTACTTCTTGTCCGGAGAGATCATTGCGCTATGTTCAAGATAGGAAGAGTTGATTCGAGGGCCCAGATTTCGATGTTTGGACCAGGTGCCATCCGGCAAACGCAGGGTTAGATACAGGTCCCGGTGGCCATAACCTCCCGGTAGATTTAAGGCGGTGAATACCACAAATGATTCATCCGGGGCTATAGCTGGACCGCTCGCACCGCCCTCTTGTAGGTTGTTCAAAGAGATATAGGTAGCCCGCTGCCAGGTGTTGTTTACAAAAGGGGCGACGAATATAAAGCTTGTTCCCCATGGTTCCTCCCCCTTGCGGGAAGAACCGAAGTAGATACTGTTATTCGCGGCTATAGAGCAGGTAAGTTCCTTGGCTGGAGAACTGAGTGGTGGTCCGAGGGCCTGTGGCGCAGTCCAACCATGCGCCGTCCGATCGCAGCGATATATATTGCGTTTGGATAGCGGTTCCAACATGGCGTAGGTAAAGTAAATGCTATTGGCATCCGCAGACAGACTGGGCCCCCAAGCCGCATGTTCCTCTCTAATACTTTCTATGAGCTTAGGTGCTGTCCAGCCCTGGTTCGTGTTTTCTGTGATGAAAAAACTTCCGGCTCCGGGAGAACGATGGACAGAATTACGGACATAACAAAATGTGTTCCCATCTGCAGAGAAGGTCCCACCGGATTCCCACGTTTGTGGCCGAGTATCGCTGATCAGTCCGGGGGCAAAAACCTGAGCCGTGGATCCGGGCGGGATTTGTCCCAGGTAAGGTCCTTTGGCAAACGGTTCTGTGCATAGGCCAATGGTGTTAATTCCTAAGAAAGCCACAAACCATACTATTTTTTTCGTTGTCTGTTTCATACTATTTCTCCTTTTGGCAGTGGTTATTTGCCTGTTTGATGTTCCTTCAGCCTATCTATGGGATTCGGGAAGATATTCCTTGAGTGCAACCCAGTAGATATCAGACGTGTCGCGACTCGAATTCTCCCACCACCCGTTGCTCCGGGTGAAGAACATGTATTTCTTGTCGGGTGAAATTCTGGGGCCGTGTTCAAAATAGGCAGAGTTGATTCGAGGGCCCAGATTTTGCGGTGTGGACCACGTGCCATCCGGCAAATGCAGGATCAGGTACAGGTCCCGCTGCCCATAACCTCCCGGTAGATTTATGGCGGTGAACACCATAAACGACTCATCCGGAGCAATTCCCGGATCGGACGCTTGGTGATTCAAAGAGATATGTACGGCCCGGGGCCAGGTGTTGTCCACAAAAGGGGCGACCCATATTCTGCATCTTATTTCCCCCTTGCGTTTGGAAGAGAAGTAGACATTGTTATTCGCTGCTAAAGAGAATCCTAATTCACGTACCGGAGAACTTATTGGTGGTCCTAATTCCTGCGGATCTGACCATCCATCAGATGTTCTTTGGCAGCGAAACGGACTGTAGGGTTTGAACGGATCGTAGCTGTAATTGAAGTAGATACTATTGGCATCCGGAGACAGACAGTTATACGCTGCATTGTATGGAATACTTGTTATCTGCTTAGGCGTTGTCCAGCCCTGATCCGTGTTTTCTGTGATAAAAACATACCCATGCTGG
>JBARRE010000346.1:0-2232 GCA_049644065.1 Sedimentisphaerales bacterium
ACGCAGATGTACCTGGATCGAAACAGGAGAATCTCGGCATTTTTATCTGTGTTACCAGTGACAAGAAGCCGGATATTGACAGCCAGGATCATCGCGGGACTTTTGGCACTTCTAACCGTGCTTGTGCCGGTGATAATCGCCTCGATAGTCCTGGGCAGTATTCTCGCACCGCCCATACCAATTTATACCGGCTACGTTGCTGACATTTTTACGACGGTATTTCTGATGGTTCTTGCGTGCTATTGCCTTGGATTGCTTACCGGATGGACGGCAAACAAGATTACTCCCACGTTCGGCGCACTCGGGCTGAACCTTGTTCTGGTCTTTCTGGTATTCGTAAAGGGCTTCGGCCCGGACATCAAATTTCTGCTCGTACTGGTTATTGTTGCGTGTTTGATACGCACATGGCACAAGTTCATCTCAACACCCCTTTAGGAATATACTCATGCGATCTCGATCCAATAATCCCTTTCAGGTCATTGCCGCCGGATTTCTCGTGCTCGTGTTTCTATCCCTATCGCTATTCTGGGCGAGATGGGTGTTCAAGAGCATCCTTGCAGGTATCATGCCTATGGACTACAGAACCGTTGACATCACACCTTCCGGGCTAGTTCCGGCCGAGATTGAGAGTGACCAGTACGTGCCTGGCCGCTCTGGTGTGCATGCGCATATCATGGATCCCGGAGCCCCACAAACCCTTGGTATTGCGAACTATCTCTCCGGCAAAGCCCCGGAAGGACGTCATTCGAGAATTTATTATTTTAGCCTTGAAGGCGAAAACACGGCCTGGATATATTTCGATGAAAGAATCGGTCAAATGAACTGTCGTTGGGCTGACGCAGAGAGAATGCCAGACGGAACTGTCAAGCTGAAAATGGTCCAGATCTATGCCGGTCCGGAAGGGATCTCGGAAACTCCGGACGAAGACATAGGAAGGTTCACTTCTCCGGTTGTGGATGTTTCCATAGGCAGGGGACAGTTGACGTTATACGATAAGAAGTTGCGCCAGTTTTTTGCTGTCAAGTTTCACAAAAAAGTGGAACTTATTAAAGGTCCACAGTTGTCCGAAGACGATTCCTGCCGGCCGGTCGATATAGGCATGCCGAGCAAGAATCCCAGTGTTTTAGATATGTATTGGTTGCCGCCGAATATTAAGACATCTCAGAACCATCAAAGCGGAGTACCCTATTCAGGGGCAGCTCAAGTGCTCATCAGGGAGAGACACAAAGATTATGAGCCCGACAGATATGTGCTTGTTCTTGACGAATCGGGGCGGATCGACCTGCTGGACAGAGAAACGCTCGAATTTGCCGGGACGGCTGGGCGTTTGCCCGCGCCTGAGACGTTCTTTCCAGCCGACAAACGAGTAACGCCGGATGATTTGCTGGCCTACAGAGTCCTGCCGATAGCACTTAAAGAGGACCACAAGTACCGGGGTTTGTTCGTAGCCGCGGTCAGCCGTGAGGGCACGGCACTGGCCCTGGCTGTGTTTGATGCAAATGGGGTCCCAATAAAAAGCGATCAAACATGGACAAGTGTCCGTCGAGGTAATAGAAGAACATATTCCAGCAGCGCTGTTTTCTTCGGCACCCCCTGGGCGCCCACCTTAACCATCGGCAAGTTTGTGCTGGAGAATCTTCATCCGCCGATTCTTTCTCTGGCTTCTTATTTCACCGCCGGGAGCATCGAAGCCGCTTCGGGCCACCGGGCAATGTTCCTGCTGCCCAATTCCTTCATCGCAATGAAGGGCAGGGACGCTCGTGGAAATATTGCGGCAAGATTTCTGTATGCTCTTTTATTGATGTCGCCTTCTATCGCTTTGGCGATATTGCTCGCCGCACGTGTCGGCAAGGATGCCGCCGTAGTGGGCCTCCCACAAAAAACCAGACGCTTCTGGACGCTTGGGACCATCGCCTTCGGACTGGCCGGATATATTACATATAGACTGACCCGACCGAAGATAACATTTGTGACCTGTGCGAATTGCGGCAAGTTGAGACGGCCGGATATGGACAAATGCCACCGCTGCGGCAGCAAATGGGATGTGCCGGAACTGACACCGCCGGAATGGCGGGTTCTCAACGGTGATACCGTTGAAGGGGATCAGGGCATCAAGTATCTTTATGAATAATGAATAACGAATATCGAACGTAGAATATCCAATAATGAAGGAAAAGGCGCCCAATTCCGGTATAGGAACGTCTTACTTCGACATTCGTAATTCGCTGTTCA
>JBARRE010000347.1:0-11356 GCA_049644065.1 Sedimentisphaerales bacterium
GGCGATGTCTGGAGCTTCACGATTCCTTCCAAAAAAGCCTATGAACCGATTCCCAGTGATGGCAGAAAATTTATAGACCCAGACAACCTGACTCTGACCTGGACGCCCGGTTTCGAAGCGTTAATGCATACCGTGTACTTCGGTGACGATTATGACACCGTGGCGAATGCCACCGATGGGGGGCAGCAGCAGATACCTGCAACCTTCAGCCCAGGGCCGCTTGAAACAGAGAAAACGTATTATTGGCGAGTCGATGAACTCAACAAAGCCCAGATTACGCACACAGGCGAGGTCTGGAGTTTCAATACAATGCCTGATATACCCATTACCGATCCTAATCTTGTTGGCTGGTGGAAGTTCGAGACCGGCGCGGGCAACGAAGTGATCGACTTTTCGGGCCACGGTAATCACGGAACAATTGTTGACAAGGTTCATTGGGTACCCGGCCAGTTCAACCTGGCGCTGGAGTTTTTCGGTGACAACCAGGGACACGTGGAACTGCCGGCGCGCATTGTCACCACGGCCAGTGGTTCTGTCGCTATGTGGGTCAACACCAATCAGACCGGCGACCTTTACTCTGAAGGTACGTTCTGGTATGGAACCGAAGAAGCCGGCATGGGTTTTGGCGATCAGGAGATTCATATCCACAGTCAAACTTCCGGCGCGTTGGGCTTCTGGATGGGAGGGGCCACTGATGTCAGCCTGGGCGGTCCTATGCTTGCCGGCACCGGTTGGAACCACGTGGCGGTAACGTGGGATCAGACAGATGGTTGCAGGTTGTATTTCAACGGCGTACAAGCTGACTTCCAGGCACACAATGGCAAAGTAGCGGATCTGGCTGTGATTCGATTGGGACGACCTAACAGAAACTTTCGATTTCTCAAAGGCTTCCTGGATGATGTCAGGCTGTTCGACCATGCGATCACCACTGAACAGATCAACGAGATCATGACCAAGGGCGAAGACCCGCTTAAGGCAGGCGGACCCAGCCCCGGCAACGGTTCCGTGGCGACCCTAACCGTGGCGAAGATGCTGACCTGGTCTGCAGGAGAAGGCGCATCCCAGCACGATGTCTACTTCGGCACTGACTATGATGCGGTCGCCAATGCTACCGCTGACTCACCCGAGTTTCAGGGCAATCAGACCCAGACCAGCTTGTCTGTTGCTGGTATGGTCGAGTTCGGCGGCGGAGACTACTACTGGCGAGTAGACGAGATTGCAGCCGACGGAACTGTGATTGCCGGAACGATCTGGAAGTTCACTGTGCCTGATTACCTTATCGTGGACGACTTCGAAGAATACGACGTTGGCAACAACGAGATATGGTGGTCTTGGAAAGACGGTCTTGGTTTTGCCGCACATGATAATGAACCGGCCTACCCGGGTAATGGGACTGGGTCGGCTGTCGGCGATGAAACCACCGCCTCTTATACCGAGGAGACAATAGTTCACGACGGCGGTAAGTCAATGCCATTTGCATACGATAATAATAAGCAGGGCTTCGCCAACTATTCAGAGGTAGAATTAACATTGGTGGCTCAGCGTGATTGGACCGAGGAAGGTGTTGCAGAATTATCGATCTGGTTCCGCGGCGATCCGTCAAACGCTCCTGAACCGATGTATATAGCCATAGCCAACAGCGCCGGTACACCTGCCATGGTGGTCCATAACGATCCAGCCGCGGCACAGATCAACACATGGGCAGAGTGGATTATCCCGCTCCAGACTTTTGCAGATCAGGGCGTAGCCCTGACCGACATTGACAGGATTGCAATTGGTCTTGGAATCCAGGGCAACATGACAATCCCCGGCGGTTCAGGTAAGATGTACTTTGATGACATCCGCCTATATCAGCCGAGAGAGGTAGCTGAGTAGTGTGCCTCGTCTCCGCTCGGCATGAAGGCTTTCTTCACCCTGAGCGAAGTCGAAGGGCGGGGCCTATGCCAATAAGTTCGGCATAGGCTCTTTTCGTTTCCACAGACATTCAGATTGAGCATTAACCTTTCTATTGTAAGATGGTATACTTGAGCGTGCTTTGAATAATCACGGCTTATTCAGTTCTTTTACTTTTTTATTTACAGCTTCAGCCTGCTTTTTCTTCTTTGCACCTTGGGCCTATTTCTACTTTTCGGTCGACCTACTACTAATGAACGAAGCCGCTCGGCCAGCTTGTCAACGTCGTCTACGATGAAAGAAATGTGAACGCGATCTGGATAGCCGGAGCAGGCGCCGATTTCGACTCCGGGCCACCCACCATCGAAAACGGATAGGCCTTCCTCCTCATGATGAAGATGGAGTCCAAGGGTGTCGTGATAGAACTTCTTGCTCGCCTTGGGATCCTTGGCCAACAGTCCAATCTCGTGAAGCTTCATTCTATTTCCCTTCAATTGCCGAACTATGTATATATGGCTTCCATACCACATCCCAAGGCTTTCATCATAAAGCAAGAAAGCACAAACTACGACGTTACCGCTTCAGAACTGTCATATCCTCTATGTGCAATTATAGATGCTGTCTCGCTGTAGGGCAAGGAAGAAAGGGGGTAAATGAAGATTGATTATTGACTATTGATTATTGTTTTTCCCGTTCGGCTTCGCTCAGGGTATGCTTCGCGGGGAATCCATATCAGCGTTTATCTGCGTTAATCAGCGGTTAATGAAAATGATTATCCACAGCACGCAATACGCACAAAGAACGCCGTCTCACGGAGATTTTTTTAGAATTTATTCGACCTTATGTTTTAATATTCGTATAATACTTAACAAATTGAATATAGAATACAGTAGACTTTGCCATTTACGATTTACGACTTACGATTTGCGATTTTTTCTTTTCTTCCGCGTTCACCCCATGAGATAGGCACAGCCGACATCTCACAGGGTAAATCAGCGAAATCCGCGGTTATTGACTATTTCTTGGTTTTAATTCGTGGCTAATTTGAAAAAACAAAACCAAAACCGGCCTTCGGCCGGAAATCCGAAGTTCGAATTCCGAAATCCGAAACGAGTTGGGTGCTATTTGAAAAAACAAAGCCAATTTGTGGTAGGGCGAAATTGGCGCAAAGTCTTATATGAAAGGTGATTATGAAGAATTTCATGCTTTGAGGTGGCGAAAAAACAAAGCCAATCAAAGCCAATTTCAAGTCTGCCCCGGTGAAATGGGCGGGGAAATGTAACTGACTGAAAGGTTTTCAAAAGTGCTATCGCCCTATAACTCATGGACTAAGAAAGAAATTTTAATCTTTTCGCCTTTTTCAAAGCGGTGATATTACTTCTTGTAATGTGACCAGGTGTGCAAGTCGATAGATGTCTGTAAGATGATTTTGCGAAGTCTGTTAGGGGATGTTTCACCCCATGAGATAGGCCATGCCGCTATCTCACGGGGTTGAAAGGAAAGTTAAAATGTCGAAGTTGTTTAAGTCAAAAGGCAAAACAGCCCAGGTCAGGATACTTCTCGTCGATGATGAGCCTGATTTAATCGACAAAATTACAAATGCCATCGAAAACAAAATATCCAGGTAATAAGTTGAGCCGAATGCTGCGGTAATGGAAGATACAAAGTACAAAGTTTTGCTGATCGAAGATAACAAGCTCGACTGCATGGCTTTCAAGCGGTTTGTCGAAGATGAAAAGCTGCTGTATGATTTAACAGCAGTCCGATCCATATCAGAAGCCAAAGACATATTGGGATCCGAGCAGTTTGATATCATCGTCTCTGATTACTCTCTTAGGGACGGCACGGCTCTGGATATCCTGAATTCAGTAAAGCATATCCCCATTATACTGATTACCGGGGCTGCCGATGAACAGGTGGCGATTACGGCCTGGAGGGCCGGAGCTTACGATTATCTACCCAAAGACCTCAACCGAAAATATCTTAGAGCTGTTCCAAAAACAATCGAAAATACCATCAAGCGCAAGAAAGTCGAGGATGCGCTGGACAGAAGGCAACAAAATCTGGAGGCCATATTCCATGCAGCACCGGTTAGGATGCTGTTGATCGATGAGAATATGATTGTCGTTCGCGCGAACGATACGATCAGGCGAATGCTAAATAGAGAATATCCACAAATCGTCAATCAGCCAATCGGTCTCACTCTGGGCTGCGTCAACAGCACCGACGATAAGAAGGGATGCGGATTCGGACCGGCTTGCGCAGAATGTTTGCTCAAAAACGCCATGAGCAGTGTGCTGGATTCAGGCAAATCTGTTCAGGAGATTGAAATACATCCAACACTTCAAATGGACAACGAGCAGATTACGCCCTGGTTCTGTATCAGCGTTGAACCGGTGATGATTGATGGATGCAAGTGTCTGATTGTCGCAATGGATGATATTACCGAGCGAAAAAGGGCGGAAGAAGAACTGAAAGAGACAATGGAATTGAAATCACAGTTCATCTCCACAGTTTCCCATGAGCTGCGAACGCCGCTGGCCGCGATGATAGAAGGACTCGGCATCGTCCTGGACGGAGTCGCCGGTCGAGTTAATAAAAAACAAAAGAAATTCCTCGGTATCGCAAAGAGGAATGCCGACAGACTTAGCAATTTGATTAACGACGTTCTGGACTTCCAGAGACTTGGAGCAGGTAAGACAAAACTGGATATACAGAGTCATAATATCGAGGAAGTCCTCTCGGACGTTCGGGATACGATGACTCTACATGCGAAGAAGCACGACGTCGAGCTGTCGTTTGCCTCTGCTGATGACTTGTCTAAAGCAGAATTCGACCGGGCTAAAGTGATTCAGGTCTTGACAAATCTCGTGAGTAATGCCGTCAAATTCACGCCTGAAGGAGGCCGAATCTCTGTTAATGTTCGACGCCGGGATGCCGACTGGGTAATCAGTGTCAGGGATACGGGGATGGGGATACCCAAAGAAGCGCTTCCTAAAATATTCGAGCGTTTTTATCGTGTCAACAGGCGTGGCAAACAGATTCAGGGCACGGGACTGGGGCTTGCTATCGTTCACAAAATCGTGATGCTGCACGGCGGCAGAATCGAGGTTGAAAGCCAAGTGGATCAGGGCACAACCTTTACCGTCTTCCTGCCGTTGAAAGCCAAATCTTCGCCGGAGCCCTCGCCTGAAACTGCGGATGAGCTAATAGAAGAAACCCTTACCACAACTCATTAGAAAACTGCACCGAAGATTTCATAAATTTCAACTCCAACAAGTATTCTTCTCAGCAACGATCGAACCAAAGATTGTGTGAATATTTTCTGTAACGAATTTTGGTTTCATTCGTCTATATAACAGAGGCAAACGATATTTTATGAGTGAAGAATTAACATGGACCAAGGTGGTTAAGCTGGTACAACAGGGCCTGGGCAATCTGCCTGAGCGGTATCAATTAAACCGATCCGCTGTAGTAACATAAATAAACATTGACTTAACCATTCTCTGTATGTTAAGATAGGTAAATATCAGAGGTTACAAGGATTAAGCCACGATCAGTAGCCCAAACCATTAATGAGGAAGGGAATAAAAAATGATCAGATTGATCAAACTTGCATCGCTCAGTTTGACCTTAACAGCAATTTTAGCTGGTCTTTTGCATGCAAAGTGCCCGGAAGGCGATTTACCGGATGTGCAGGTTTTTGCCGGACCGTGGCCTGCCCCACCGGAAAGCTTTGCCCACCTTAAAGCTGATGACATAATCAATCTATACGATTTCGCCATTCTGGCTGATCAATCGAACGACGAAGGGATACCGCTGGCAATCAACGAGTTCATGGCTTCCAACAGCGATTGTATCCAGGACCCGCAAGGCCAGTACGATGACTGGATCGAAATCCACAACTACGGTCCCGATGCTATCAATATAGGCGGCATGTACCTAACAGACAATCTGTCCGTCCCCACTGTGTGGCGGATACCAGCTAACAATGCTGCCGCAACGACCATTCCAGCAGGTAGTTACCTGTTGATATGGGCCGACAACGACACGACCGATTCCGGCCTGCACGCGAATTTCAAACTCGATGCCAAAGGCGAAGAAATCGGCCTTTTCGATAGTGACGGCGTCACCATGATCGACAGCATCATCTTTGCCGACCAGACGGCGGACTTTTCCTTCGGCCGCTACCCCGACGCCGGCGACAACTGGCAGTTTTTCGTATCTCCCAGTCCGGCAGCACAAAATTATGTCGAATATCTGGGCGAAGTCGCAGATACGGAATTCAGCCACAACCGCGGTTTTTACGAAACACCTTTCTCCGTAACAATAGCGACAGAAACAAAGGATGCAACAATCTATTATACGCTCGACGGCACCGAGCCATTTGACACTGCCGGCCGATTTGTAAAAGGCACGGCCTACACCGGTCCTATTCCAATCAATACAACTACGACTGTCCGGGCGATGGCTTTCAAGCCGGGCTGGAAACCTACTAATATGGATGCCCATACCTACATCTTTCTCGACGATGTTATCCGACAGGATGGTGCCGGCTTTCCTAATACCTGGGGACATGCCGGGGCCGATTACGAAATGGATCCTGATGTTGTCTTTGATTCGGCTTATCGTAACAGAATCGAGGACGACCTCAAGGCGGTTCCGACGATCTCGCTGGTGATGCCCGTTGACGATTGGTTTAATCGTAGCTCTGACCCGGCCATCGGTGGGATATATGCACATCCAGCCTGGGAGGATCAGTATAGGGAACAGGCCGAACGGTCCGTCTCGGTAGAGTTCTTTGACCCGGCTACATCGCAGCAGTTCCAGCTCCAGGCGGGCGTAAGGCTTGCCGGCGGCAGCAGTACTCAGCCCTGGAAGATGGACAAACTTTCCATGCGGCTGAAATTCACCAGCCAGTTTGGTGATACGAAGCTTAGATTTCCAGTATTCGGAGATCAGGCAACAGACCAATTCGATACCCTTGTGCTGGACGCCCGCATGAATAACTCATGGGCCTACGGTGGCGGAGTCGGAGTCAACAGACCGGGAATGGGTCAGCGAGATTTGGCTCAATACACCAGAGACCAGTATGTATGCGACATTCATAACGCTATGGGCGGCTTTTCTCCGGAAGGCAGGCATGTCCATCTATACCTCAACGGGCTGTACTGGGGATTATACTGGCTTCACGAAAGGCCGGATGAGCACTTCGCCGCCGCTTATTTCGGTGGGGAAGATGAAGACTACGATGTTCTCAAGCACCGTCAAGGTCAAGTCATCAACGGCTCCGGCACAGACTACAACAGAATGTTCAGCCTCGCCAATTCCGGCCTTAGAACCGACGAGCAGTACGAATCGATACAGCAGTATCTGGATGTACCAAACCTTATCGATTACCTGATAACGAACTATTACGTCGGCAATACCGACTGGGCACATCAAAACTGGTACGCAACGCGCAGTCGCGTCGATCCCGACAGCCGATGGCGATACCATAGCTGGGATGCCGAGCATTCATTGGAGGGGCTTGGAGACGACGTAACGCGCAGAAACGACAATGGCGGCCCCACAGGCCTTCATTACAGACTAACAGATAACGCCGAATATCGCATGCTCTTCGCCGACCACGTGCACCGTCACTTCTTCAACAATGGCTGTCTTACTCCCGAGGGTGCGACGGCATTGTATCAAATCAGGCTGGATGACGTTGACCGAGCCGTCGTCGGCGAGTCGGCACGCTGGGGCGATAATCATCGATCGAGGCCTTATACTCGCAACATCGAATGGATCCGCGAACGCGACTGGCTCCTTAATGAATACTTCCCTCAACGCAATACAATTGTCCTTAACCAGTTCAAATCCCGTGGTTGGTATCCTAACGTAGATGCACCGTTTTTTGGCGTCAACGGCGGATATCAGCACGGCGGCCTTATATCGGCAGTCGACATGCTCTCGATGACTGCCACGACGGGCACGATATGGTACACGCTCGATGGATCAGATCCTCGCTCTTCGGGCACAACACAGCAGGCGACCGTCCTGGTGCCTGAGAACGCCGACAAACGAGTGCTTGTTCCTACCGGCGATATCAGCGACGACTGGAAAGGCGGCGGTGCTTTCGATGATTCGGCATGGTCCTCCTGCACCGGCTCACACGGCGGCGTCGGATTCGAGAGGACCTCGGGTTATCAGGACTTCATCACTCTTGATCTCATCGAACAGATGTATGCCAAGAACGCCACGTGTTATGTACGCATCCCGTTCTCAATCGATGCCGACTACACTTCTTTGACGCTTAACGTCAGATACGATGACGGCTTTGTCGCTTACATTAACGGCGTCGAAGTAGCCAGCCGAAACTTCAACGGCACGCCGGCATGGAACTCCAGGGCCAGCGCCAGCCATTCCGATTCGGCGGCAGTCCTGTTAGAGAACATCGATATTTCTGATTATCTCGACACTCTACAGCAGGGCGAGAATTTATTGGCCATCCACGCCATGAACAGCTCGGCCACAAGCTCCGACTTTCTCATCTCCGCAGAGCTTCTCGCAAGCGGAGGCGATTCAGACGATAGCGATTCGGAAGGTGTCATGGAATATACCGGCCCGATTACGCTGCCCCACAGCGTTCAGGTCAAAGCAAGGGTACTTTACGGCGATACATGGAGCGCGCTGAACGAAGCGGTCTACGCCGTAGGATCCGTAGCAGAAAATCTGCGTATCACTGAGATAATGTATAATCCGCCGGACCCGAACGAAGAATTTATCGAGCTACAGAATATCGGTGCAGAAACTATCAACCTGAACCTGGTCAGCTTCACGAACGGCATAGATTTCACCTTCCCGAGCATCGAGCTTACAGCCGGAGAACATATAGTTGTCGTCCAGAACAGCAGCATCTTTAAAGCCAGATACGGCACAAATATCAACATCGCAGGCCAATACGCAGGCAAACTGAACAACGCCGGCGAAAGAATCGAACTCGCGGATGCAATCGGCATGACAATTCTGAACTTCAGCTATAGTGACGGCTGGCGCTCCATCACGGACGGCGAAGGTTTTTCACTAACGATAATAGATGCTGCGAATCCCGATCTGAACAGTTGGGACGAGAAAGATTCATGGCGCCCAAGCGCTTACGCAGGCGGCTCACCGGACTCCGATGACAGCGGCATTATCCCCGAACCGGGTGCCGTAGTGATTAACGAAGTCCTGGCCCATTCACACGCTGAGGCTTCGGACTGGATCGAATTACATAATACGACCGGGACAGCGATTGACATTGGCGGCTGGTTCCTGAGTGAAAGCAACGATAACCTTTTCAAATACGAGATTGCCAACGGAACCACAATCGGACCGAACGGTTACCTCGTATTATACGAAGACCTGAACTTCGGTAACGCGAACGACCCGGCTTCCCACGAGCCTTTTGCCCTCAGCGAGAACGGTGAACGATTATACTTAAGCTCCGCACAAAATGGTGACATTACAGGCTATCGGAGCACAGAGGATTTCGGCGCTTCGGAAACCGGCGTATCTTTCGGACGGCACTATAAGCCCGGCACCGGCAACTATAACTTCGTAGCGATGGACGAGAACACGCCCGGCTCAGCCAATGCTTATCCCAAGGTCGGCCCCGTAGTTATCAGCGAGATAATGTACAATCCCGACTGGCCTCAAGGCGGTTCTTATACTAACGACCAATACGAATTCATAGAACTGCACAACATCAGTGCCGAGCCGGTGACGCTATACGACTATGATAAAGGCGAACCGTGGAAGTTCACAGACGGCATAGAATTCACCTTCAGCGCCGATTCGCCGGTGACAATTCCCGCAGGCGGATACCTCTTAATAGTAAAGAAACCGGAGGCGTTTTCATGGCATTACCCGGCCGTACCCGCCGGCATAATTCTCGGCCCATACGACGGCAACCTGAGCAATGCCGGCGAAAGCCTGGAGCTTGGAATGCCCGGTGACGTGGACAAAGAGGGCATACGTCAATACATCCGCGCCGACAGAGTCAATTACAGTGATGGCTTACATCCCGAAGATTGCCCCGGCTCAATAGACCTCTGGCCCGTCGAACCGGACGGCAATGGATTGACCTTAACACGAAAAGTCCTCTCTGACTACGGCAACGATCCCGACAATTGGCAGGCCGCCTCGCCTACGCCGGCTTCCATACAGTAGACTCTGGATATATCAAAGAAAAGGACCGACAGAGAATGCTCAGATATTTGAAAATTTCAATACTTACCTTGATAGCAACTATGTATATGATCAGCTCTGCAAACGCGGAGTTGTTGATTATCAACGAATTTGTGGCACGCAATGATAGTGATCCGCCACTGAGAAACGGCGATTTGCTGGACGAAGACGGCGATGCTTCCGACTGGATTGAAATATACAATCCATCTGACGATCCAATCAATCTCGATGGCTGGTTTCTTACTGATGATGCTAATGATTTGGAAAAGTGGGAATGTCCGGCGGCCGAGATTTCTCGTGGTGGATTTCTGGTAGTATTCGCATCCGGGAAAAATCGCCGTGATGCGGACGGGCAGCTACATACTAATTTCCAACTCCGGGCCGGCGGCGAATTTCTTGCCCTTGTCCATCCGGACGGCCTGACAATCGAGCAAGCGTACGACGAATACCCCCCTCAATTCGCTGATATTTCCTATGGACTGAGCGGAGGCTCCGGAAGCACTCGCACAGACAAGATACTTGTCCCGGAGTTTGCCGCTGCAAAAGCATTAATTCCAATCAACGGTTCCCTTGGTTTGAGCTGGACAGGGCCCGAATTTAACGATTCCGCCTGGCTCGGCGGCGTCACCGGAGTAGGTTACGACTACGCCGGGCTTATCGGCCTCGACGTCGGCGCCATGAGAAACAATAATCAGACAGTTTATACCCGGATCCCGTTCGAAGTTAGTGACATGTCGGATATTGACGAGCTGACTTTGCGAATGAAATTCGAAGACGGCTTCGTCGCCTATATAAATGGTGTTCCTGTTGCCAGTTTCTATGCGGACGACCCGGAAAACATGTCGTGGAATGAAGGCGCAACCACAACTCGTGAAGACTCCATAGCCCAGGTCTTCGAGGACTTCGATATAACCGACCACATCGGAGCGCTTCGGACCGGCAATAATGTACTGGCAATACACGGCCTCAATACTACTCTGAGCAGTTCGGATTTGTTAATTCTGCCGGAATTAATCGCCACCAAAATCGAAACAATAGAACTCCCGTCAATGATCGAAGGTTACTTTTACGAGCCTACCCCCGGCCGGGACAACAGCAGTATCAGCATCAATCTTGGACCGGCCATTAGTAATGTCACGGAGAATCCACCGCGGCCGAATGAAAATGAAGACCTGATTATCACCGCCCAGGTTAGGGAAACTTTTGATCCGGTTAACCAAGTCACGTTGCTCTGCTATGTCAATTTCGA
>JBARRE010000348.1:0-4831 GCA_049644065.1 Sedimentisphaerales bacterium
CCCCTGGCCGTAAATGATGCCGAAGTTGACTGCTTTCGAGCGTGATCTCATTTCGTTCGTCACCTCTTCGATTGGCACACCGTAAATCTGCGAAGCTACGAAGCGGTGAATGTCTCTGTCGGCGGCAAACGCTTCCATCAGGGCCCGGTCCTTCGATAAATGTGCCAGCAGGCGGAGCTCGATCTGCGAATAATCGGCGCTCAGAATGCAGTTGTTTTTGTCGCCGGGCACAAACGCCGAGCGAACCTTGCTGCCCAACTCGGTGCGGATCGGAATATTCTGCAGGTTCGGATTGCTGGAACTGAGCCGGCCGGTCGCGGTAATGGTCTGATTGAGCGAGGCATGCACCCGTTCCGTTCGCGGATTGATCAGCGAGCCCAGCTTGTCGACGTATGTATTTTGCAGCTTGCTCAGACCGCGGTATTGAAGAATCGGATCGATTGCCGGATGCTGGTCGGAAAGCTGTTCGAGCACGCCGGCGTCCGTACTGCGACCTCGAACCGGCACCAGGCCGAGCTTGTCGAAGAGAACCTCACCGAGCTGTTTCGGCGAATCGAGATTGAAAACAGTGCCGGTCTGCTCGTAAATCTGTTCGGTGACGGTTTTGAGCGTCTCGGAAATTTCGCCGGACATCTTCCGCAGCACCTTCGTATCGAGCGAGACGCCGCTATATTCCATCGTCGCCAATACCGGCACCAGCGGCATTTCCACCTCTTCGAAAAGTTTCTTAATCAGCGGCTCTTTTTCGAGACGCCCTTTCAGATAGAGATAAAGCCGGTAGGTGACATCCGCGTCCTCGGCGGCATATTCGCACGCAGCGGCCGTATCGACCAAATCGAACGTGAGCTGGTTTTTGCCTTTGCCTATCAATGCCGAGATCGGGATGCACTCGTAATCCAGAAAATCAGCCGCCATGTTATTCATCGAATGGCTTCGGCCCGGGTCAAGGCAGTAAGACGCAACCATCGTATCGAAGTGGACTCCTTTTATCGGCATTTGTGCGTTTCGCAGAACGAGCATATCGTACTTTATGTTCTGCCCGATTTTTTTAACGCTTTCGTCCGCGAGTATCGGCGCGAGTTTCTGCCGGACAGCTTCAATCTGAAGATGTTTCGAGCCGAGCGGCACTTTGACGGGAAGATAAAATCCATGACCTTCCTGCCATGAAAAACTCATGCCGACCAGGTCCGCCCGCATCGCGTGTATCGATGTCGTCTCAGTGTCTATCGCGAAGAGCTTTTGCTCTTTCAGTTCTTCATAAAACTTCTCGAACTTCTCCGGCGTATCTACAAGCTGATAGTCGTGATCGGCCGTCTTCGTCAAGGTGGGCTCCTCGGATGACGTCGTCTCTGCGAGCGAAGGCTCTGCCGTCAGGCCCAACTGCGCGAGCAGACGATTGAAACCCAGCTCGGTAAAGATTTCCTTCAGTTTCGGCTCGTTGTATTTGCTAAGCTCAAAATTATCGTAATCGACGTCCACCGGGACATTGCAGTCGATTGTCACTAACTTCTTGCTCAATTCGGCCTGCTCTTTGAACATGCGGAGATTGTCGCCCCGCTTGCCTTTGATTTCATCGACGTTCTCGTAGAGGTTTTCGAGCGAGCCGTACTTTTGTATCCATCCCAGCGCCGTTTTCGGTCCGACGTCGGGCACGCCGGGCACGTTGTCCGAAGTGTCACCCTGCAAAGCCAGGCAATCGATAAACTGCTCCGGCCTGATCCCCATTTTCTCGAACATCGCCTTGACATCGGTGAGTGTATCGGTCTTGATATCGAATGTGCTGATATGCTCGTCTATCAACTGCAGCAGGTCCTTGTCTTTCGAGCATATCAGGCATTCGTAACCGTCTGCCCCGGCCTTTTTCGCTAACGTGCCAATGATATCGTCCGCTTCGAAGCCGTCCAGGCGGAGCATGGGGATATTCATCGCCTCCAAAATCTGCTCGATCCGGCCGATCTGCCCCGGCAGGTCTTCGGGCATTTCCTTGCGGTTCGCCTTGTACTCGGAGTACATCTCCTTCCTGAAAGTCGGGGCCTTGCTGTCCATCGCGACGACCAGCATCTCAGGCTTGCGTCGCTGGATTAGCCCCAGAATGGCCATCGTGAAGATATAGGCCGCCTTGGTCGGCTCGCCGGATGGGCCGGTCAACTGCCCGCCCATCGGGGCGTAATAGGCCGCGTAAATATGCGCGTGGCCATCGATTATGTAGAGTTTCTTTGCCATTGCCGCCACTTTAGGCGTTTGGGCACTTACTGTCAAGGGCGGTGTAGTGATTAGTCGCTGGTGTTTGGTCGTTTGTCGGCGAAAAGCCATCCCCATCCCTAAGGGATGAGGCACTACCCAATTAAATTGACAAATAACGTGTGGCAGCCTCAAGTGCCGGACTGCCGCAAAGCGAAAGATGTGTGGCAGCCACAAGCGCCGGATTACCGCGAAGCGGGAGGCCGGGCTTGTGGATGGATGCGCATACTGACTCTGGCAAAACACGTACCTGTTCGAAAAGCAGGCAAGGAACTCCAGGAACACGCCGGCCAAAAATGGAACGATGCGGGCTACCGGCCGTCTCGGCTCAGGGAAGTTCAATACGGCGAATTCTCCATGATACCTCCTTGCAGCCCGGTCGTAGGCTTTGGCCGCGCGATTTTCACTATCGAAGATGCCAAGATATATCGGCTTGACGTTAACGCAAATTTTCGCTTGCCAGCACTTAACATCGCGTCTCCAGGTAACTCCCTTGTATTTTGAGCTGAAGGTTCTGTCCTGTCGTTTCGCTTGATTTCGGGTGTTCTGAGCGGTAGTCGCCGGGCGCAGGTTCGCCTTGCGATTGTCCAGCTTATTGTGATTGATGTGGTCCACAAGTAAATTGTCAGGCACATTGATAACCTCACGGTGCATGTAAATCCGGCTGCGTTTGCTGTTTTTCGTTGTTACAGAGCGTACAGCGTAGTGGCCATTACCGTGCCTGACGGTTGCGTACCATTTATGCTTACTCAGACGCCGGTAATCGTCGGGATCGACGATTGTGTACTGGCCTTTGGTCAGGGGGATTCGATAGAAAGCGTACCCGTAGCGCAGGCGCCGATATAAAAGCACCGGCAGGTTCAGTAGCCATACAAGCTGGAACGGTATGGTTATGGTAAGCTGAATTTCACTGCCCCTCCGCAGAAAAGTCAGAATTTAGAATGTATACAACTTGACTTGATTTCGAATTGTCATGCTGAGGCGAAGACGAAGCATCTCAACGACGACGGTATTGACTAAAGTTTCAGTTAATTATCCTCCTGAGGCATTGAGATTCTTCGCTCCATTGCATTCCACTCAGAATGACATTTGGATGTCTTTTTTACCTTTTTCCTTTTACCTTTTTACTGGCCTTTCCGGCCGGAGGCAGAAAAGGCGCGCCCCCTATAATTGAACGTACCTGCGCGTTTGATGCGAAAATCTACAAAAATGTAGACGCTATTTTAGCCGTAAGTCCTTGTTTGGTATGGAATAAAAAAATATTTAAACTTTTTAATTTTTACTCCCAGCTACCATCGCTTTTGGTTGATATACTTGAGAAAATCTTGCCCATTTTAACGCAAAAACATAGTAATTAACCGCTGATTTCGCTGATTTACCCCATGAGATAACTGCTTTGCCCCCTAAGGGACAAGCTATCTCACGGGGTGAACGCGGATTTTTATTCACCACCTATGAAGAACCATAGAGAAATATAAAATAATCAAATCTTTTTCAAAACTTCATGTGAAAAAAGGCTCTTCTGCCTCGAAAAGAAGCCTTTTAAGAGTAGACGATAAAAAAATGCTTTTTTACAAAATTTTTTACAAAATCATAGGTAACATTTAGCCCGTGAGATACGCTATCCATATAGACAATCGGAACTCTGTGAGTTATCTCATGGGCTGAACCCCGTGAGATTCGCTGTAATAAATAGAATGGCTGGATAGGCCATAAAAATCCGTATTTTGATATTCTTGATTGAAAATACAGAAGGAGTAATGTAGATTTGTTTTTGCGAGCAACGAAGCGAGACATCTTGGCTTTGTAGTTGTGGATTAGAGCATATGAATTGCAAACGTGTGTAAGATTCGAGGAAAAACGCGTGTTATGTGTGCCGTGAAACAGGCACAGGATTTTATACGCAAACCTTATGAGCAATATTTATAGAAATCTTATTGTGAGGTCATCATTATGGATCATTCAATAAAATCTGACAACAAATCGTATTTTCACATCCCATCTGATGGATTGCCAACACTTGCTTCTTTATTATCTCAATCAAACAACCCACTACAAACTTTAGCTTTGAACACAGCTCCAGTTGATAATCTGAACAATGACTTGGCTAATCTTAAGAATCAAATTGATCAGCTTAAAGAAGAAGTAGCTGGCAAGGAAGAACTCGCAGAGATCAATCAACGACTTGATACAATGGCTACATCGATAGAAAGTGCCACTGAACGAGGTCAAGAGTTAAAAGCCAAGGTTCTTCTTCCTCCTTCTGAACATCTTAATGTTCAGCTCGTCCCTTCATATTCACTTGAACGCCTCGAGGAGTATCGCACTGATGAAAAAAAGATATATGTCTTTCTTGGTGTTTTTCTTGGCGGGATTATGGGCATCCTCTCGAATTGGGCCACCCAAGATTCTTTTAAGATAGATCGTGCAGCAGGCGTGCTTCTATCTATGTGTGTCTTTCTTACTTGTTGTTTAATTTATTGGGCATGGGTCATTAATAAGCGAGTGCAAAAAATCCGTGACCAAATGTTCTTGGCTAAAAGTTCAAAGACTCATCCATCCATTAAGAAAGAAGAAAATCTTCTAAATA
>JBARRE010000349.1:0-5159 GCA_049644065.1 Sedimentisphaerales bacterium
CTGACCTTTTGCATCTGGAAGCATTTCCAAACACTAAACATCGGTCGATTGCAGTGGCCCACCTTTAGGCGCTTTTTACAGCTCTAAGATGTGCTCCTTCTGGCCCCCTTTTCGGCGCTTTTCGCCAGTATTCCAACAAGCTCAGATCTGAAGGCGCTGAACTATGTCTTTTGCACCCCACAGAGCGTCTCGACGGCGCAGCAGTCTTCTATCTCGGAGGGTGCGTTCCAAGATTTAATGATATCGAAGCGGTTAAAGAGTTTATGGATTCCGGCAACAAAACAATGGTAATTACAAGAGAGGAAAATATAGAAAACATCCCGGATGTCTGCATCATCAAATGCTTCAACATCGGCAGCCATACTATAGTCATTTCACAGCTAACAAATTTGCAAAGGATAGACGATGAAAATAGGTCTTAGAGTTGATGTTGATACATTCAGAGGAACGCGGTTGGGTGTTCCAAATATATGCAGACTCCTGGAGAAGTACTCCATAAAGGCTTCTATCTTTTTTTCGGTGGGACCGGATAATATGGGGCGCCATTTGTGGCGGTTACTTCGTCCAACCTTCCTGAAGAAAATGCTGCGAACCGAAGCTTCCAGCCTCTATGGCTGGGACATTTTACTAAAAGGAACATTATGGCCGGGACCTCTAATCGGCAAAAAGCTTGCCGAGATTATACGCACGACCTCTAATGCCGGGCATGAGATAGGACTTCATGCCTGGGACCACCATGCCTGGCAGGCTCATATTGATACCATGAATAGCAAAACTATTTTCGATTCTTTAAATAAAGGTGTAACTGTACTCACACAGATTCTCGGCTATCCACCTGATTGTTCCGCCGTCCCCGGTTGGAAATCTAATGATCTTGTTCTGAAGGAAAAGAGCAAATTCCCTTTTCATTACAACAGTGATTGCCGAGGACATAGCATATTCCAACCGATTGTAAGTGGCACGCAGCTTACCCAGCCACAGATTCCTGTTACCCTTCCAACATATGATGAAGTGATTGGCCGAAACGGTATAACCGACAGCAATTACAATGACTACCTGGTCTCACTACTTGGCCAGGAGAGATTGAACGTGCTGACAATTCATGCGGAGGTCGAGGGGATTGCATATCTGGAGATGTTTCATTTGTTCCCCTCGGAGTCTTACTCCAAGAATATCATGCAAATAAATCATCTGCCATCATCAAGAAAGAAATTCCCGGGCGTGAAGGATGGATATCATGCCAAGAATGAATCGAAGCTCGATTTTGCAGATGTGTGTTGCCATGTGATTCGATGAGATAACTTGTGAGAGCATAGGAGTTCGCAGCTCAAGATCCCATCATCTTGGTTCTCTGCCACGTGGAGTTGGTATGCAACTGCGCAGAGGCAACCGGGGCCCATACCGAGTCAGTCGATACGGGCCCCGAATAAATTCCACTTCTGATGCTATTTGAATGTACCGTTATAGACCGGTCATCGGCCGATACAGCCGGATATCGTCGAAGTACATCTTACCGGAACCGCCGGGTGTCGTCACATTGCCTTTGGTACCGATGCCAATAGCAATATTATCGATGCTGGTCAGGTTCACATTCTGGTCTGCAAACGCCTGCAGGTCGATTCTCCATTCGGTCCACACGTTTATCAATGATGCTTCCGGATCATCGTGATAAACTATACCATTGCCATTTAGAACCACATACATCGACTCTGGTTCGTTACTTGTTATCCCGATATCCTGGCTAATCCACTGCTGCTGAGTGACGTTGCCGGAGATAGTGACGTTGGAGAACTGGGCTTCGCATGTTTCTGCGGCATCATGTGACGTTACCGCCAAACCGACATAGACGTTTGCGGCCATCTGTATGCCCTGTGCCGTAGCGCCACTTACTGTTTCCCAGTTTGTGCCGTCAACCGAATGGGAAGCTGTGAAGTTACCACCCATGTCACGTTCCAGTTTCACCCAGTGTGGTGCAGTAATCGCTGCCTGGTTCGAGCTGAAACTCTCGCCGCCCGTAGTAATACGGCCCTCGGAAGCCACACCGCTGCCGGGCGTGACACATGCGAAGGCGTGTTTGGAGCCAGGTTCCAGAGTCTCACGAATCATAATACCGGCTTTGGCCCACGGGTCCGTGTCACTAACACTCAGGACCCTCACTATAATCGAGCCGGGACCACTCATCATTTGATAGGCAAAGTGGAACTCGTCGGCCAGGCCCGCGATATCAGTGCCGGAAGCAGTCATTGTGTAAGTACCGGCCGGCCCTTCTGTGAAGCTGCCAACAGTTGCCGAATAACCTCTAAACCACAGAGACAATTCTTCAACGCCTTCCCTGGTCCAGTCATTCCCCAAACTCAACGTCATCTCTGCTTCTGAATAATTCGCATAGCCTTGTTTATTATTGTTGTACCAGCACGGCATCGACTGACCGCCGCCATGGATGATATTTTCCTCGGTATAAGAACCGGTGGTGTCGTCGCCTATAGAAGCTCCGGTGCCGTTACCCGGGAAGTAAGGATCAGTACCGGGTGTGCCGGCGCCGAGCCCATCATGCCAGGCAAACCATATCTGGTTGTCACCGGTATTGTAGTCCTCAAAGTCGTCCACTATGAGGAAATCGCCGGTCGTAAAGCTCCAGACTTCGCCTACCCAGGGACTATCCGTATCGAGGTTATTAACTTCGTCAATGCGCCAGTAGTAGGTCGTCTCCAACTCAAGAATTCCGGGATCATAGCTCTCGGAACCCGGTTCTTTTGTGCCTTTGTATTCGGGTGAGCCTGTGTTGGCAATACGCACTGCCTCAAGGTCCGTGCCGAAGTAAATATGGTGCAATAAAGCACGCTTGCCGGATTTCCAGCTAAGAACAGGCGTCCGCTTTACGTCAGTGGCATCTTTTGCCGGAACCGGACTAAATGCATTCACGGGTTTATATGGCGAGAGGTAGCTGCCTTGAATTATCTGCTGTTCGGATATTCCAGAACCCCGCCAGGCCGCCTGGCAGTGGTCCCAATCGGGACCTTCTTTCCATATCGCCATGATGTAGTATCTCTCGCCGCCTATTAATGGGACGGGATCGGACTTCCGAGAGAACGTATCGTAGGATCCCCAGACAGGTTCAGAAGCAAGTAGTTGAACGTTGGCAGGATCGTCATCGGTACTCAGCCACAATTCGCCTTCGTCGGCACTGGAGAACCAGAAAGTGTAATTGCCGGTCAGTGGCACATAGAGCCAACCATAAATACGGGCCCCATAGTTATCGCCAATGCTGTCAGCTGTGCTGAACTCGGTCAACTCATCGCTCCATGTTGGATTGTCCGGATAGCTCGGGCTATCCCGCAGCAGGTCCAAGGTGGAACCGGAAATACCCTCCCACATATCAATTACGACCGTACCAAGGCCATTGAGAGTGGTAGTAAAGCTCCAGACGTCACCTGTATGTGTCTCTCTGCCGTCGAATTCGTCGACCCGCCAATAATAAGTCTTCTCAAGCTCAAGAGTTCCTGGTGAATAATTCGAATTCGGAACAGGACCTTTGGCTGTCCCACCGGTGCCGGCCTGCACATCCTGGAAATTGTCGCCGAAATACATACGGTGCATGACCGAACCCGAGCCCGGAGTCCAGCTTAGTGTGGCATTGGGATCAGCAAAATTGGGATCAACAAAGAGAGCACCATCGACCGGATTGGGATTGAAGGCGCTCTTTGAGGCAACTATAAAGCTCCAGACATCGCCTTTCCATGGACTGTCGGGATTCAGGTCATTAACCTCGTCGATTCGCCAGTAATACGTTGTTTTTTCGGCCAGACCCGATGGATAAGGGCTCCCTTCAGAACCAACGGAGAAGGTGATTTCGGTCATATTGCCGCGGAAAATGTCCGTATCTTCTGTTGTGGCATTGCTTACTGCGTCGAAATTCTCTCCGAAGTAAACATTGGAAGAGACCGATATCATTCCCGGCTGCCACTGAAGGTCTACTTTGGTGGATGTGATCATGGCTCCATCTTCCGGTACAGGGCTCCGAGCCGTTGTCACCGGAGTCATCGAAGAGACCACCAGGGCATTAAGAAAAGCATATGGATTACTTGCGCCCGATTCTTCAATGGTGTCTGCATTCGGGCCGCACTCCATGACGATTGTACCTGTGTCATCCGACTGAGCCGTACCGGTAAAGGCGTTGTCATCCGCATCCGCGGGCGCCAAGCCGCCGTTGAAGCCGGCCGTCAGGAGAAACTCACCGTTGGCTGTCCAGTCCGCGATCCGGTCGCCTGCGCTGCCTGTGTCATATGCATAAATCGTAATTTCGTAGGTCTCATTTGGCTTCAGCCCCGACAACGTAACCGTCATTCCACCCGGCCGCGCAAAGATGAAATCACGATAGATCAGTTCGTATGGTATTCCTGTCGGATCGCCGCGCCAGCGTCCGTCGAGACTGCCGGCGAGCTCAATTTTAATACCATCCATCTCCGAGCCGCTGTCAGCGAAGGTAAAAGAAGTAAAGCCTTCTTCTGTCTGTGTATCAACATTTCTGTTGCTGATATCCAGCATAAGGATGGGGTAGCTGGCATTTGCCGTCGTTGGGCTCAGACCGCAAAGAATCATCGCAGCAATTAGGATAATTAATAATTTTACAAAACATTTGTCATTCATAACCTATCTCCTAAAAAATATTGACTGTACGACGGAAAATTAAGATTCACAAAGCTATCAATAAAATCATCTCTCTCATAAAAATCCTGCCGGATATAATCAATGCGGCCAGGCTAAGGGAAAAGTCTCCGAACGCGGATGGGCTGCGACGTGCCCATCCAGAAATGCACAATTACCCCTTCCACGTAACTTATCGCCGGTTGGAGCATGGTGAAAGCCGGCAATGGCATCATAGAACGGGCCCACACCTTCGGGACCCGGTTCGACGAGCCAGGGATTGCCGCCGACACTATTTAGCCAACCTTCTATCATGTTATCGTCGCCGGGTATCATAAACGTGTCATTTAGTCCGGAGACGTTATACTGAGTGTCAACTAACGAGCTTTCCGGCCTGGTTCAATCCTGGGTAACAATTGGAGTGTACTGATCTAATGGAGATTGAGGATTCCTCCCGATCAAGAGAGTAGATAACAAGCTGGAACTCTCAGATTGGAAAGGAATCCTTATGGTCA
>JBARRE010000350.1:0-11013 GCA_049644065.1 Sedimentisphaerales bacterium
CACCTATACTATGACCGCAACAGGAACGGATATCTGGAACGATGCCGACGAGTTCCACTTTGCCTTCAAAACACTTACGGGTCCGGGCACGATCACAGCAAAGGTCGAGAGCGTTGAAAATACCAACACCTGGGCCAAGGCCGGTGTAATGATTCGCGAGACGCTGGATCCGGGCTCGAAATTTGCCGCAGTGTACATTACGCCGACAAATGCAGACGGCACACCCACGCAAGGCTGCAGAGTCCAGGCGCGGACGGATACTGCGATTGACGCGACGAGCGACACTTCAGTGGCCACACCTGAGCAAATGGCAATCACTGCGCCTTATTGGGTGAAAATAGAGCGTGATATCTCCGGCAACTTCAGGGGTTACTATTCGGCCAACGGAATCACCTGGCAGTCAATGGTATGGAGACCGACCATTTCGATGAGTTCGAATGTATATATTGGCCTTGCACTGACCAGTCATGACGCAGCTCTGACTTGCGAAGCCGTATTCTCCAACGTTACGATTACCGGCACGGCAGGTACGCAGTGGGCAAATCAGGATATCGGCATCGCGAGCAACGCTCCTGAGCCGCTCTATGTGGCGCTGTCCAACAGTACCGGTACGCCGGCGGTCGTGTACCACGATGATCCGGCTGCGGCGACAATTGACACTTGGACCGAGTGGGTTATTCCCTTGCAGGCTTTTGCCGATCAGGGCATCAACCTGGCAGACGTCGACAGGATCGCTATCGGCCTCGGCACCCAGGGCAACATGACAAATCCAGGCGGTTCCGGCAAGATGTTCATTGACGACGTCAGGCTGTATCACTTGAGAGCTGCTGCAGGAGAGTAAAAGCCGTTTTGTTATGAGGTGACATATGGTCTTGTTTCAGTTCGGGGTCTATACCGTTAAATTCGGTATGGGCCCCGGCTGTTTTATGTATCCCCTTGCTATCAACGTAGCTGAAAAAAACGCTTGCATTTCATGCCGGCATAGGGCAGACTTTCGGTGTTGGATTACGCAGGGAGGCATTGATTATGGTCGAAAGAAGTTTTTTCTTCGCCGGCGGAGGGACGGGGGGGCATATATATCCTGCTATCGCCGTGGCTCAGCAGATAATCGAAATCGAGCCGACGGCAAAAATACATTTCTTCTGCAGTAAACGCAGTATCGATAAACATATTCTCGGGCAGACCGGTTTCGAATATACCGCTTTACCAGCCACAGGTTTTTCTGTTCGGCCTAAGAAATTAATCGACTTCTGTAAATCGTTGCTGAGAAGTTACAGGATTGCAGAAAAAGCGGTTCGTAGGGATTTCAATACGGTAGTCATAGGCTCCGGAGGTTTTGTATCGGCGCCGGTTTGCCTGGCGGCACATAAACACAAAGTTCCAGTCGCACTTTTGAATGTCGATATTGTGCCGGGCCGGGCGAACAAGATAAATACCCGCTGGGCGGATGAGATTTTTGTGCAGTTCCCGGAAACCGAGCAATATTTCGCCAAACGGAAAAAGAAAGTCAGCGTTGTCGGCTGTCCGATACGGAGTGGCTTCAAGAATCCTGTAGCCGACAAGGCGATAGAGCGATTAGGTCTCGACCGGGATAAAAAGATTCTGTTGATAACCGGTGCATCGAGCGGCTCGGAAAATATCAACAGGGCGGTATATTTGCTGCTGGAAAAGCTGGCTGCCTTCGCGGAAGACTGGCAGATAGTCCATTTGGCGGGGCAAAACAATTTCGAGAAAGTCTATAGTTATTATAGTGATGCCAAAATCAGCTACAAGGTTATAAGTTATTTCGATGATATGCCGGATTTACTCGCCGCCGCGGATATGGTTATAGGCAGGAGCGGGGCGGTCAGCGTGGCTGAATACGCAGCGGCGGCAGTTCCCAGTATCTGTATGCCTTATCCGTATCATAAGGACAAACATCAATATCTCAATGCCGGCAAGCTGGTCGAGGTTGGAGCGGCGGTTATTGTCGATGATCTGCCAGATGAAAAAGACAGGTCCGAATGGCTGTGGGAAGAGTTGAAAGAGTTGATGAAAGACCAGAAAATCAGACAGGTGATGGCGGAGGGATGTAGAATAATTGCTAATAAGGATGCAGACCGGAAAATTGCAGAACAGTTGCTGAAAATGGCAGAAATCGCTTGACAGGAGGTTGTTGTAAGAGGAAAATCTATCTTTTCGCTTTTAATGAGGATGAAATACAAATCTCAAATATTACAGAAAGAGGAAAAGATGAATACAATCAATAGAACACGCCGGGATTTTCTGAAACAGTCGATGTATGTTGGAGCCGCGGTTTTTGCAACCGGTCCTTTAAGCAGGGTGTTTGCCCAAGGCTCGGCCGGCCCGGGTTCTAAGATGAAATTAGGGCTGGTGACCTACCTTTGGGGCCAAGACTGGGACCTGCCGACGCTGATCGCTAACTGCGAGAAGAGCAAAGTGCTTGGCGTCGAGCTTCGAACCGAACACGCCCACGGCGTCGAATCGAACCTCAATGCTCAGCAGCGCCGGGATGTGAAGAAGCGCTTTGCCGACAGCCCGGTGACGCTTGTGGGTTTGGGCACGAATTTTGCCTTCCATCACACCGACGCTGCGAAGCTCAGGCGTGACATCGAGGGTGCAAAAGAGTATGTCAAGCTCTCGCGGGATGTGGGCGGCACAGGCGTCAAAGTCAAGCCGAACGATCTGCCGAAGGGCGTCTCGCAGGAAAAGACGGTCGAGCAGATAGGCAAATCGCTTAACGAACTCGGCCTGTTTGCCGCCGACTACGGCCAGAAGATTCGGCTGGAAGTTCATGGTGGATGCTCGAGACTGCCTGTGATGAAGGCGATTATGGATGTTGCCGATAATCCCAACGTCGGCGCCTGCTGGAACTGCAATTCGCAGGACCTCGAAGGCGAGGGTCTCGAATATAATTTCAATCTTGTCAAGGACCGCTTTAGTGACATCGTCCACGTGCGCGAGCTGAATATCGGCAGCTATCCCTATCAGGAGCTGATGAACCTGTTCGTCGCGATGGACTACGACGGCTGGATTCTTCTCGAAGCGCGGACCAATCCCGGCGATCGCGTCAAGGCCCTTGCCGAACAGCGTCAGGTGTTTGGGCAAATGATTGGAAAGGCTCAGGCGGGCGGCGCAGCGGGCCCGAGCGGCGTCAAGATTGATGATGTTGATAATAAGCTAAGGGTCACGATTAACGGCAAGCTGTTCACCGAGTACAACTACCAGGATGTGCCGCGCCCCTTCTTCTACCCGGTGATTGGGCCGACCGGCGTACCGGTCAATCGGCATTGGCCGATGAAGGATATAAATCCGGATGAGGCCAAAGACCATCCGCATCATAAATCGCTGTGGTTCACGCATGGCTCTGTGAATGGGCACGATTTCTGGGCCGAAGGCAGCAAGTCGGGCAAGGTCGTACACGACAAGTTCCTGAAGGTCAGCTCGGGTCCCAAAATGGGCGAAATCATCTCAACCAATAAGTGGGTTGCGCGGAATGGCGAAGTTATCTGTACGGACACGCGAACACACAAGTTCTACAATACCTCGAACGGCCAAATCATGGACCTCGAAGTCACGATCCACGCTTCGGAAGGGCAGGTGGTTCTCGGCGATACGAAGGAAGGCTCGATGGCAATTCGCCTGACTCCGACCATGCGGCTGAAAGGAAAGGTGGGCAAGGGCCATATCGTCAACAGCGAAGGCAACACCGAGGGCAGCACCTGGGGCAAAAGGGCCAAGTGGTGCGACTACTACGGGCCGGTTGACGGCCAGGTGGTCGGCGTGGCGATTTTCGACCATCCTTCGAATCCGAAACATCCGACCTGGTGGCACGTGCGGGACTACGGGCTTTTCGCCGCCAATCCGTTCGGCGTGCACGATTTCGAACGCAAGCCCGCCGGTACGGGTGACATTAAGATCCCCGCCGGCGAGAGTCTGACGTTCAAATATCGATTCTACTTCCATAAGGGCGACGAGAAGCAGGGCAAGGTGGCTCAGCAGTACCGCGAATATGCAGCGACAAAATAAGTCGAATCTATGCTGGGAATAAAACTTTTATGAAATATAGGAGAAGATTATGAGTAAGCTAAGTCGTAGAGATTTTATGAAAAGTTCGGTGGCTGTCGGTGCCGGCCTGGCGTTGGCGGCCCCATTTTCCCGTGCGCGTGGGGCAAATGATGCCATTCGCCTTGCCGTGGTGGGCGTGGGAAGTCAGGGAACCGGTCACTCCAAGATTTTCAGCGGTATAGAGGGAGTGAGGCTCGTTGCGGTCTGTGATCCGGACCAGGGACACATTGACCGCAGGGTCGAAGATTTCAAGAAGAAGGGCCAGACGATAAAAGGTTTTGTGGATGTCCGCGAGCTGCTTGAGGACAAGGGAATCGACGTGATTACCTCCGCAACGCCCAACCACTGGCATTCGCTCGTAACGATCTGGGCGTGCCAGGCGGGCAAGGACGTTTATATCGAAAAGCCCGTCTCGCACGAGATATGGGAAGGCCGCCAGATGGTAAAGGCCGCCCGCAAGTATAACCGCATCGTGCAGACCGGAACGCAGAAGCGCTCTTCCGAGGCGCACCCGGCCGCGTTTGAGTGGATGCGTCAGGGCAACCTCGGCAAGATTAAGTGGGTTCGCTCTCTGTGCTACAAGGGCCGCTTTGAAGGCACCAATGGCATCGTCAACGGGACCAACGGACCGAATCCGCTGCCGGAGTCGATAGATTACAATCTGTGGTGCGGGCCTGCCGATATGGAACCGCTGCGACGACAGGAACTGCACTACAAATGGCACTGGGTCTGGAACACCGGCAACGGCGATCTTGGTAACCAGGGCATTCACGAGATGGACCTGGGTCGCTGGGCAGTGGGTGATCCTGGGCTCGCGCCGCGTGTAATGAGCTTCGGCGGCAGATTCAGAGTCAACGATGCCGGTGAGACAGCCAATACGCAAATCGTATTCCTCGATTACAAGCCCGCTCCGCTGATCTTCGAGGTTCGCGGCCTGCCTCGCAAAAAGGGCGACAAGTCGATGGACAACTGGCGTCGTACCGGTACCCGCGTCGGCGTCGTCGTGCAATGCGAAAACGGCTACTGGGCCGCGGGTGACGGCGGCGGCTGGGTCTGGGATAACGACAACATGCGGACCGACAAACAGATCAGCGGCGGAGGCGGCAGCGGTCACCATCAGAACTTTATCGACGCCGTTCGAAGCAGAAAAGTCAGCGACCTTAACGCAGACATCGAGAAGGGCCACTATTCCAGCGCGCTTTGCCACATGGGTAATATCTCTTACCGGCTGGGCAAGACAATGTCTGTCGAAGACGCAAGGAAAACCATCGACAATGAGTACCTGATGAACTCGTTCGAGAGTATGCTCGAGCATCTCAAAGTCAACGAGGTGGACCTGGAGAAAGAGCCGATCACTATGGGCCCGATGCTGACAATGGACCCGCAAGCCGAGAAATTCGTCGGCGATTATAGTGAAATGGCCAACATGTATATCAAGCGGAACTACCGCGAGCCGTTTGTTGTGCCGGATAAAGTATAATGAAGTTTGCATTGTGTAATGAGATGTTCGAAGGCCGGCCGATGGCCGAGGTATGCTCGACCGCGCGTAAGCTGGGCTATCACGGGATCGAGATAGCACCGTTTACTCTGGCTCCGTCGGCGGAAGATATAACGGCTGAGCTGCGCAAAGATACTCGGCGAATCATCGAAGACAGCGGCCTGGAGACCGTCGGTCTGCACTGGCTTTTTGCCGGCCCGAGCGGTCTGCACATGACCACAACGGATAATCAAATCAGGGGCAGGACAAGGGATTACTTGTCCTGCCTGCTTGATTTGTGCAGCGATCTGGGCGGCAAAGTTTTAGTGCTCGGTTCGCCGAAGCAGCGGAGCATCGTCGAGGGACAGACCAAAGAAGGCGCATGGCAGCGGGCCGTCGAGTTGCTCAGTTCCGTGCTGGATCAGGCCGGGCAATTGGGCCTGACTATCTGTCTTGAGCCGCTCTCACCCGTTGAGACCGATTTTATCAACACGGTTACTGAAGGCATGGAAATGGTCCGGCAAATCGATCATCCCAGTCTGAAGATTCATCTCGACGTCAAGGCAATGTGCTCGGAGCAGACGCCGGTACCCGATATCATTCGTTCAGTGTACGTCGACGACATTGGTCATTTTCACGTCAACGATGCCAACCTGTACGGCCCCGGTATGGGCGATGTGGATTACGCTCCGATTGCCGAGGCGATCAAAGACGTCGGTTGGGACAAGTGGCTAAGCGTCGAAGTCTTCAAATACGACCCCAACCCCGAAACCATCGCCCGCAAGAGCATAGAGTATCTGCAGAAATTCTGGCCGAGTCACGTTTGATATTTGATTTTCTTACAGCATGCGGGCTTTGAGGAATTTCTTGGCGCGGTGGAATCTAGCGCGGGCCTTCTGGGGTGTTGTGCGTGTAAGTAAAGCGATCTCTGTATAGGGCAACTGCTCATAGTAACGAAGGCGAAGAACATCCTTGTGCTGCCGGCTGAGTTGCTCGAGAACTTCCGAGAGTTGTTGAAGCTTCTCGGCGTGAATAGTTGCATCCAGGAGGCTGCCGTTGCGTGCCCTGTTATCGTATGACTGATTCCGACGAAGTGAGGCCTTGCCGGAAGACTGATATCGGCGTCGTCTGAGATTATCCTGAAGCTTGCTCCAGGTGATACGAAATACCCACGGCCAGAATCTCCGCTTGTCCCGCAGGCAGGCGACTTGCCCGACCATGGTCAGCAGTGTTTCCTGCAGCACATCCTCGGTCAGATCATGATTAAGGATTGTGCGAAATACGAACGGATACAATCGCTCTCTGACTATGTCGGCCAGCCGTCCCATGCTGGCCCGATTACCCGAGCGGGCCTCGGAAAGTAGCTGCTGGATATTTTCGTTGTTCTCATTCATATAAACTGCCCTCAATCCTAAAAAGGCAGGCAACTCGTCTGAAGTAACAAAAAAAATCCGATCGAAAGTGTTTTTATGTCACCCACGCTCTACTTTATAAGCGAACTGTCAAGGACTTATTCTGTCCTGTTCAGAACCCGCCAGACTGGTGGCGTCAGTTCCGGCACATCCCATTTGCTGCCGCAGCGATGGCATTTTTCCATGTCCGGTCGCCTCGGCTTGCCGCAGTTGACACAGGTCACCAATGTGATCTTCGGTCGGGTCAGCCTGTATGTAATATATCCGACCAGGCCGAAGGCGATGGTTCCGAGCGTCCAGAAGCGTCTGGTTTTTCGTGGCAGGCCCACGATGGCGGCATCCCTGCCGATCCGCCAGGCGAGCAATATCGCCAATATGATCGAAGGCGATATCAACGCAAGGGCGGACAGGAATCTTAACGCAATATTTCCACGGGCGTCCCTGCCCTTCATAGCGACAAAGGAATTGGGCAGCAGGAACATTGCCCGATGGCCCGAAGCGGCTTCAATGCTCCCGGCAGTGAAAAAGGAGGCCAGAGAAAGAATCGGTGGATGAAGATTCTCCAACAGGAACTTACTGATAGTCATGACGGGCGCCCAGGGGGCGCCGAAGAAGACGGCGCTGCTGGAAGGCTCGTTTCGACGGCCTCGACTGTCCCTTGCCCTAGTGTCCTTGATTCTGATGCAGGCCCCCTTTTCGTCGAAGACAGCCAGGGCCAGCGCCGTGCCCTCCCGACTGACGGCGGCTGCGAACAAGCCTCGATACTTGTGGTCCTCTTTAAGGGCCAGCGGCAGAACTCTATAGGCCAGCAAATCGTCCGGCGTTACGTTTTTGTCGGCTGGAAAGAACGTTTCAGGCGCGGGTAAACGCCCGGCTGGCCCGGCAAATTCGAGCGTTTTTTTGTCCAGCAGGTCGATCCGCCCCGATTTGTCAAGAACGAGCACATACCGGTCGGGCTCATATTCGGAGAAGCCCTCCCTGATGAGTACTTGACCTCCCCTTGAAAAGGATACTCCGCCTTTATGGTTCTGAGATGTCGGCGGCAACCAATACAGATCTAAAACATCGGGATTCTTGCTCAGCATGCCTATATCGACCGGCTGGCGGGGGTCGTCTTTGGATAGTTGCGGCCCCTTGGTGACTTTTCTGTCCTTAATGTTGATCGCGAAAAAACGTCGCAGATTTTTATCGTACAATATCGGCGACGTTAAGTCAATATCCGCGACCACAGAAGTAAATTTACCGAGCTTGTTATCGGGGATTTCAGAGACTCCTTCCGGGCCGGCGTAGAATTGAACTTTCTTTCGCTTCACAGTTCCGTCGGGCATTTTCTCTACGTCAGCCCAGCGACAGTTTATTTGACCGATTCTTTCATCGAAATATATCCAGGATGAGTTTTCGCCTTCGAGTTCAAGATAATAGATTCCCGAATGACGTTCTTCCGGGGCTTTGTCGGAGAGATAGTTCGGGATACCGAGGGCCTGCAGGGCTTGGGGATCGGAGATATACGCATGCACACCAGAGTGGCCAGGCACGTACTGGTCACTCTCAATCTCAGATGGAACCAGCCCGGAGGGTGTGATTTCCACGGATCTGTAATCCATAGGCATGATATCTGCAAGGATGCTCTTGAACACCCATCTCGCCCAGAATAGCGACAGGGATAGAAACATGAGCACGAGAAATCCGGCGGCAAGGACCTGAATGGGATAATTGGATCGAGATCGCATGAGTATATTCCTAAAGGGGTGTTGAGATGAACTTGTGCCATGTGCGTATCAAACACGCAACAATAACCAGCACGAGCAGAACTTTGATATCCGGGCCGAAGCCCTTTACGAATACCAGAAAGACCAGAACGAGGTTCAACCCGAGTGCGCCGAACGTGGGAGTAATCTTGTTTGCTGTCCATCCGGTAAGCAATCCAAGGCAATAGCACGCAAGAACCATCAGAAAGACCGTCGTAGAAATGTCAGCAACGTAGTCGGTATAAATTGGTATGGGCGGTGCGAGAATACTGCCCAGGACTATCGAGGCGATTGTCACCGGCACAAGCACGGTTAGAATTGCTAAAAGTCCCGCGATTATTCTGGCCGCCAATATCCGGCTTCTTGTCACCGGTAAGGCCGAGAGGAATGCCGAGATTCTCCTGTTTCGATCCAGGTACATCTGCGTTACGCCCATCGCAGAGAACCCTAATACAAGTATCACCAGCATCGCTATCGAGAGGCCGGCAAAGATAGTAAACTCGTGCGACTCGAAATGGTACATCGCGGCGGTTAGAAGCGCGATGAGGATCGCTGAGAAAACAACGGCTGCGATGAAATAGACTATATGGTCCCGAATTTCTCTTCTTATCAGGGTCAGCATTTTCTTTGTCTCCTTTTTATGCGATTTCCACCGGTTCGGCGCTTGGCCTGGTGCATTCTATGAATATGTCTTCGAGGCTCATCGGGATTTCGGTGCAGCTTGAGGGTTTGAACGTTTCGAGGATGGCTTGTTTTTGCTTATTCCAGTTGGCTGCGGTAATGGTCATCTCCCGGCCCTGGATTTGCTGGTTGATAATCTCGGTCAGGTAAAGACTTTCCGGCACAGATTCGGGGAAAATGATCCGCAATTTTTTGACACGTTCTTTGAGCTGCTCCAACGGACAATCCACCACGAGCTTACCGGCGGCGAGGATTCCGATTCGGTCGGCGATGCGCTCAACGTCGCTTAGGATATGAGAACTGAATAAAATTGTCCGACCCTGCTTTTGGATTACCTCGATGGCAAGTTCGAGAAATTGCCTTCTTGCCACGGTGTCGAGTCCCAGGGTAGGATCGTCGAGTATCAACAACTCAGGATCAATCGCCATCGCCAGCGAGAGGTTCAACTGCGCCCGCATGCCCATGGAAAGATCCCGCACCCTGCGATCCATTGGCAGACGAAATGTTTCTATCAGATGACCGAAGGACTCATCGTTCCATTGCAGGGAAAGGTCTTTGCAAAGATTGATTAACCGGCTGACCTTATAATTCTGGATAAGGTTATGACCTTCGGCGACGCAGCCGATCCGGCCGCGGATTTTTGGTGCAAGGTTCGTCGATTCGGTATCCAGCAGGCAAGTTCGGCCTCGTGTCGCCGGCTCCAGACCTAAAAGAATCCGAATAATTGTGGTCTTCCCAGCACCGTTTCGGCCTAACAGGCCATAGATGCAGCCCTGCGGGACGTTGAAATTGATGCCGTCCAAAACGCATCGGCCATCGAAATATTTAACTATATTCTCAACTACAATAGCATCATCGTTCATCCGCTCGTCCTCTCATATCAAACCTGATTGAACCAGACTTTCATTTGTTCCTAATCACGTACACATACGAACTGTCGCTTACAAAGTATGATGATTCCGGCTGCGCTGTACAGTATCGTCAGGGCAAGACTGTGCATAACACAACCGAGACTCCTTATCATGCTGTATTTTCCAATTGCCAACTTGATCAACAATTCAACAGGAGGACAGGCATACCTGAGGAGACCCATGAACACTTCTGTTGTTGTATGCTTTGGGAATTGGCTCATCATAAGCATTACAAAGAAATAGACAAAACCGATAGCCGCAAACAAGAGCATTGAATTGTGTCCTCGCCGTACAACAACGGAGATGGAAGTTGACAAGGCCGCCAATGTGGTGAATATCAGCCATGCGGAAAGCATCCATAAGCCGAGATTGTCGATACTTCCTCTGCCTGTAGCCTTCTGTAATGTGAACATGATACCGCCGCTTATCAGAAGGTGCACGAGAGCTTGCAGGGAGAGTCCCATGAGGCGGTAGATGTAAAGCTCCCCGGGCCAGAGCGGTTTAATGATCAAAATGCAAATCCGGCCGGAGGCTATATCGTCGCCGAAAATGCCGGCGCTGAGAAGAAGCGACAGCATACAACCGCTCCAGCCGAAAAGGAATGCGCCCCAGTTCCAAGCTTCCGGTGGAAATGGGAATAAAAAAACAAGCCCATACGTTGCGAACCAGCTTATATGCAAGAGTCGAATATACCCTTTTCGAAGAAACGTTTCTTT
>JBARRE010000351.1:0-15978 GCA_049644065.1 Sedimentisphaerales bacterium
ATCACTTTCGGCCTGCGCGCCCACGGTTACGAGGAAACGAATATCACAGAAACCGCGGACCTTCTGGGCATCAGGCATCTGCTTTCACGGAGCATCGACGGTCTCAGCGGCGGCGAAAAACAACGCGTCGCCCTGGCGCGGGCTTTGGTTCTGAAGCCGAAGATTCTGCTCCTGGACGAGCCGGTCTGTGCCCTGGACGAGGTCACCCGGCAGCAGGTCTGTGCGCAACTGTCGGATATTCAGCGCCGGCTTGGCCTGACGACCGTCCATGTGAGCCATAATCTGGAAGAGGCATTTTCCGTAGCGGACCGTGCCGCCATATTGCACCAGGGTCTTTTGCAGCAGGTCGGCACTCTGGATGAGCTGCTGCGCAAGCCGAAAAGCGAGTTTGTCGCCCGCTTCATGCGGTGCGAAAATATCTTCTGGGCGGAGGTCACCGGCCGGGGTGCCCGCGACTCGCAGACGAGTGTCAAGCTCGGCGATATCGAACTGGAGATAGCGGGCCGGCACAGCGGTAAATTAATGTTGATGATTCGGCCGGAAGACTTGCTTGTCCGGCCCGGCTCTGCGTATAATGGCAAAGGCGAAAACGTAATTCGTGCTGCGCTCGTTCGCTCGCGTGATTGCGGCGGATACGTCAGGGTCGAACTCGATGGGCCCGTAAGTCTTGTGGCACACATGACGCACGCAGCGTTCGCGGACCTGCAGGGAACGCATAAAACTGACGTCGTGGCGGAATTAGACTTGAAAAATATCCACGTATTGCCACAATAGCTGTCGAAGAACCGGTCCGGCTCAGGGTAAAGAGGCCGATGGAGAATAGTCTTATGATGGAACTTTTACGTCGTTTTTATTTATTTGTCTTGATATTACTTTTATGCGGCGCAGGTTGTGTCACTGTTAAACACGCTTCCTCGCCTCCGGACGAGAAATATACCGAACAGGATGCGCTTGGCATGATAAGGAGCAGCCGGGGGACACTCGCGCCCGTTTACGCTCCCCTGGCCGAACAAATCGTGACGGATTTAAATTTGCGCGAGAAAGAAGGTATCGGCATAGATATCGGTAGCGGTCCCGGGACACTCATTCTCGAACTATGCAGACATACCCGGCTGCATTGGATCAACGCCGATATCAATCCGCATTTCTTTCCGCATTTTTATAAGCAGGCGCAGCAGCGAGGTTATGGTCACCGTGTCAGCGCCGTCTTCGCCGACGCCGGCGCCCTTCCTTTTCGCGATAACTATGCGGACATCATCGTCAGCAGGGGTTCTTTTCCTTTCTGGCAGGACAAGAGACGAGCATTCAGTGAGATATATCGCGTTCTGAAGCCCGGAGCGGTCGCTTACATCGGGCGCGGATTTTCGGAAAACCTACCCGTTCCAACGGCGAAAAAGATTCGCGGCAAGCAAGGCGGAAAAATGAAATACGATGTGAACAAGGCGGCAAACGAGCTGCGGCAAATTATGAAAGCGCTGCAAATCAAAAAATGGAAAATTCACAGGCCGGCTCCTCCGCGCAGCGATAACGTCAATTACGGCCTCTGGATCGAATTTCATAAGCCCTTGAAATAAAAAAGGAGCAAGACATGCGACATCATGCAGATAGAACCGGAAGAAACGAGCGATCGGGATCCGGATTTACACTTATCGAATTATTAGTGGTCATCGCTATTATCGCCCTGCTGATGGCCATACTTTTGCCGGCCCTCGGCGGGGCCCGGAAGCTTGCCCGCAGGACCGTGTGTATGGCCAACGTGCGGCGTCTGGCTGTCTCAATGAGACTTTATATCGATAACAACGACGACAAATTTCCGCCGGACCGGCTTAGAAAAGCAACCGATTACATCGAGGTCGGTCCATACAAACGCTACAGACCAAGATGGATATGGTTTCTAAATGAGGGGATGGGATATGTCATAAATCCCTATGAGTACGAAACGGAGGAAGATTTCAACGCGGCCCTTGAGATGGACAATGATTATTACCTGTGCCCGTCACTGAAGCATTACGCATACGCGCGCAACATACGCAACGGTGCTTATGGCTACAACTATCAGTACCTTGGCAACACGCGCCCGAATCCTTCCGGCACGGGCTGTGCTAACTATCCGGCCTGGTTTTCACGGATAAAATCTCCCGCCCAGACAATTGCCTTCTGCGATAGCCGGGGCTGCAATATCCCGCACGGCGAGCACGCTTATCTGGTCGATCCGCCGAAGATGGCGGTCAGCAAGGGGGCCATGGATTTTGCACCGAAAAGCGTGGACCTTGGTCCGCTGAAATATTCGCCGGCGGATGCAAGGCATTTCGGCGTGGCAAACGTTGCGTTTCTGGACGGCCACGCCGAGGCGAAAAAATACGAGGATTTGGGATACGAGTTCGACCCGGTCACAAAGCGTCCCGTGGAAAAGGGACTCAATGACGTTGGAGGTCCCGGCAACAATCGGCTTTGGACAGGGACAGGCAGGGATGAACCGCCTATTTGATTAAGCCTGAAAATCCGCCTGTTCGATCCGGCTTTTGATATGATAACAAAGGCTGAAATGTACTTTGTGCCGACATCCACGGATAAAATATTCCATATCTTTCAGCGACAAAACTTAGTTTTTTTTGGACCCTGACTTTCTGGATTAAGTTCCTGATGTCTGCGAAACTCAACCCTGAATCGGTCACTTCTAATAATAACAAAGCAAATTGATTAATAAGCAGTTAAAGCGTTGATTGCATATTGTCGAAGGAATCTTAAGAAACAGCACAAGAAGGCTTTTGGGGACCATACCAATCCATCCTCTCCCGCCCGTGACTTACAGGTGACATCATGATAAAATTCTCTTGATATTCGGTAGCTAATATGATACATTGTAGTTTGTAAAATGTACCTGGGGCGGTTGACATGGGGGGAAAAGCGGAATTGTAAGTTGTCCCTTCGAGCATAGAAATCAAGCTGTTTGGTAGGTAGATTCGATTGCAGGGCTTGCTTGGTAACCATCCGGTTTTCAAAATAGTTCTGCTTTCAGTGGTTTCACCGCTCTCCGGACAGTTACGGCAAGCTGATGTATGAGAACGAATTTCCACAGTCCGATACTCCGAATGTTTTTATGCAGCCGAGCGCGGCTATAAGAAGAACGAGATGGAACTAATAATCACCTGCGGAAATCCATATACCAATGGATTCCGATCGAGTCATGGTTTTGTGTTGTTGAGGTATTCTTCCAGGTTCGTGTAACCGTCGGCGTCCGTGTCCGCATTTCCATCGGCGGGATCATCGGAATCTAAACCGTGCTGTTTTTCCCAGGCATCGGGCATGCCGTCTCTGTCGGAATCATCAGGCGGTTCGGTGGATTTCAGCTCGGGCCAGCCGCCGACCTGCTCCTCGTCATCAATGATTTTTCCGGTGCCGTTTCTTACTTCGCCGACAATTCGTATGTCCACGGCGTCCCGTTTTGGAAGCAAGGCGCCGACCTCTACAAGAATACGCTTGTAGGCGGTCATCGCTTCATCCGTCTTAACTGCCGGGACCGGTATTGGGCTTGACTGCTTATAAGCTTTTATGTCTTTGTCTGAAAATTTACTGAAGCTCACAAGCGACCACGGGTCGTCGGGATAGCTGCCGTTCATGCAGTTGCCGCCGAACCAGGCTCTGGCGGAGTGAGTACTTTCTGAGAATGCAAGGCTGCCCGTTGAATTGATGCCGGTTTTATAATAGTTACCGGCGAAGTTCATTTTCGTAATGCTGTTCGTGCCGTTCGAGCCGTCGGCGTTATAGCCCGCGGCACGGCCTGCCCAGTTGTAAATCACGTTATTTCTGAAATCGAGAATGAAGCCTTCCGGGTCCCTGCCGCGGTCGATGTAATTACCCGGACGGGGCAGCCGGGCATGATGATGAGCGTAGAGATTATGATGGTAGGTGTACCCGTTGCCGAAACTTCCGCGTATGAGCGAGCCGTAGCCGTGCGGACCCTTGTGATGAATCGAATCGTGCAGGCTTTCGGAAATGATACACCACTGGACGGTGACATTGCCGAGCCGGCCCCTTGAGGAGGCCGACAGCGTTTCATCCACGGACCAGCTCGCAGAGCAATGATCGACGATAATGTCACGACCTGACGAGACCGATAGAGAATCGCTCTCGGCTTTCGCATTGTCTCCGGGCCGGCACCGAATATGCCGGACAATGACATGGTCGGCTGCGATAGCCAGGGAGTGGTTCTTCAAACAGATGCCGTCGCCGGGGGCGGTCTGGCCCGCTATGGTGATATAGGGTTTTTTAATAACTATTGCCGATTTCAAAGCTACAATTCCGGATACATGGAAAATCACCGTTCTGGGGCCGTCAGTTTCCACCGCTTCACGCAAACTGCCGGGCCCGCTGTCATCGAGATTCGTCACGAAGAGGATCTTGCCGCCCCGGCCTCCGATCGACTGGGCGCCAAAGCCCTCGGCCCCGGGAAAAGCAGGCACAGATACCGCCGTTTCAGGAATCAACAAAGTTACACATACGGCAAGAAATATAACCAAAGAGCGATACATCATATATTTTCTCAGCTAATATAAATTTGGAATTTTGAATAACCGAAACACATTGCTCCGTTTTATGCCGGACTAAGATAACGTATTTTGAAGTAAAATGCAAATAACAGCGGCCGGTAAAATTGCCGACCCCGCACCAATCGAGCTTATGCTTATGCCAAATCGATGCGGGGCCGAACAAAGAGTTTTATTCTGTTCGCAGCGTTTTCTTTCAGGTCACTCCACGCTGTTTGTCTCCGAAGGCGGCGAGGAAGATTCGTTATCCCCGGTTTCCATCGAGCTGTTACGCTCCACTTCCTCTCTTAATTGCTCGATGGCTGCGGGCAGCTCATTGCTCATAATCTCAGCACTATTTTTCACATCTTCAATCTGGTTTTGCAATTTTTCCTGGCTTAGCTTGACGGCACTCATGGAATTATCAAATGCAAGGAGGTCTTTTTGAATCTTCTCCTGGAATTTAAGCTGTTCCTGGTCGCTCAGATCCATCACACTGACCAATTCCCGGATATTGCTTTGAAGAACTTCCTGCAGCTTCAACAGATCATCTGCAAGGGTACTTATTCTGGTTGTCACCACCTGAAAATTTTGCTGGAGGTCTTCTACCTTACCTTGCGATTGCTGCTGGTTCTGCTCAATCACAGCCACGTTGCTCGTAAATTCACTACTATTGCTTTGCATCGTCTCGTACAGCCTTGTCTGCTCATCCTTGACATTAGTTAAATCAGCCGCCATATCCGCAGCGACGTTCTGAGTATTGTCCCGCACCTCTTCAATTCCGGCTTGCAACTCGTTCCGGTTCTGCTCAAGCAGAGCTATTTTGTTAGTTGTCTGCCGATTGCTATTTTGCACGGCCTCTTGCAACTTCACCTGCTCTTTGCTAACGGCAGCAGTATTGGCAGCAACGATCCGGATATCATTCTGCACCTCTTCAAGTCCGGCACGCAGTTCTTGCTGGTTCTTTTCGATACATGCCCCTATAGCAGCTATTTGTTGAGCATTAGCTTCTACCATTGCCTGCAAATTGATCTGTTTTTCTTCAATTTTAGCCATTTCCTCACCGCATCCGGCTAAACCAAAGCCGATTGCTGTTATTACCATAACCAAAATGGTTCTTATAACCGGCCCTTTCACATCAAATCCTTTTTCCATTTTCGATTCCTTTCTTTGTTAAACGCTTCCCGTATTAGTTAGAATAGACCTATCAGTCATTAAGCCTATCGGCAAAATCAGTCTGAAATCTTTAGTTTTTATAGGACGGATTGAAATATTCGCTGGAAGCAACAATTTGGGCGGTTGGCCGACAGCCTTGCTATTCATTTATCATCTCATCAAGGATTTCAGCAGCTTCCCTCACCAGTTTAGGACAGACAGAAGTGAATAAGCCATTTTCTTTTGCGGCCATAGCTCCCTCCGGCTTGCTTATATCGCAACCGAGCAGTTCTCGGCAAACAATAGAGCTATTGCGGCTTTCGAACCGGCGAACAAATTCTCTAACAAGTCCATAAATTCTCTCTCTTGCCTCTTTGTCATGTATATCGGCGTTTCCATATTTCAGGCCAAGAACCATAAACGCACCGGTAACCGCCCCACACGTTTGAGCCATTCGCCCCATTCCACCGCCGAATCCGCGGGCAATCTTCAAAGCCATCTTTCGAGAAAGACCTAACTCTTCGGCGTAAACCGAAAGTACCGCCTGCGAGCAGTTGGAACCTTCCTTGAAAATAGTAACAACCTGTTCAGGTTTTGTATTCATTACATTACTCCGGATGATTTCAATTTATATTTAAAAGTTTTCTTGTTCGAGATTATGTACGATAAGCTTTACAAAATCAAATGCGATTGAAAAAGATGTGCAAATATACATTCTGCTCGGCAGAATACCCCCATAGTCAGCGACAACTCTTCCGGCCTGATAGCATAGGATGGTTTTTTATGACGGTCAGTTATAGGCGGCCAATATCTTCGATTTATACAGTTTCTTAGTTGCGATGGTTAAGGACCGCACCTACAAGGACATAAGTCAGAAGCTCGGATTAATAACGACCTCTCCCACCACCCTCCATCATCATCTCCATGTCATACATATCCTCATATCCACCCATGTCATCATATTCGCTTTGCCCGGGACGAGCACCTCTACGTCTACCTGCGCTAAAGTCCTTGAAAGGCTCCTGCGGCTCTCTCTCCAATTTTGCAATGGCGTTAAACACAGTCTGCATATCTTTGGACCAGTACGTTGTACCGACAGGCATGTGCTCGATATTGATCCCGTCAAAACTGTAGAGCATATCATAATAATGTCTGGTCCGAAGAGTTTTGTCACCCCACCAATCATTTATCGACATGGCATCCACCATAACAGCCCCGGTACTATAATCAATGGACTCCGGCACATTTGTCTTCTCCTCGGGCCTGGCAAGAGCGCCAAACCGATCTCCTAAGTAATCTGTGCTGCGGCTGCCTGCGCTGCGCCCGCGTAGGGGTTTTTCCTTTTCGATCTCGGTTTCAATAACATCCCCTATGACTTCTCCCTTGCTTACCTTGAAATCCTCGCTGTACCAATGACCCAATATATACTGGCAGACTGTAACGGTGATGGTCTTGGCGGCCTCCTGAATATCTCGTGCAAAGAAGTACGACCTTCCGGGAATCTCTACCGGCTCGGTGACATCGGAAAAATCGCTCCATAAAATGACTTTATTCTTTTGTGATATGTCCTGCTCACTTAGTTGATTCGTCCCGGCCACGGGATTAAGAACACCTAACCGGATTCTGTATCTGTAGGTCTTCTTTGGCTCAGGAGTGTCATCATGGGCCCAGAACAGCATAGGTTCTCGTATCTTCGAAAAATCCGTTAGCCTGTTCAATGCGATTTCATCGTAATCATAATAAACGTCATTTATCGACGGGCCTCTCCTTAGAGTCCCTCGACTGTCCCCTAAGCGTTCGTTTCCATAGAGGCCGAGTGTGTCCGTCATCGGGTCAGTTGTTCCCGTTCGGCTTCTCGAAGAACGCCTTCTATCAGTCGTCCCCCCGGTATCGGTTAAACGTCCGGTGGTGGTTTGGCGATCCCGGCTCCGGTCTCTGCTCCGCGAGGTAGTACCTCCACCTCCATAGATATCCCCCGTACCGCCTAACGATGACGAGCCCGAACCGGTGCGAGATGTTCGTCCTGTGGCGCCTGTCCTTGAGTCGGCGCGCCTGCTGCGTTTATCCTCAAGCTCCTTATCACGTTCATCTCGTTCTGTTTCTTTGGCCTGACGTCTCTCTTCCAGCGTCTCTTTTCTTTGAAAATCCAAAAACCTGCGGTGCAGAACTGGAGGAAACCACTCTTCATTGGCGGATGCGATCTGATAAGCCTGAGGCTGCAGCAAATCTATCTGTACCTGTTTATTATCAAACTGAAGCATCTGCACCTTTATACCGCCCGGCGGTAAGTCTTGAATATCTTCTATAATTTGAAACAGTTTTTGATACTGGTCAATTTTTGTTCGAGGCACATTCTGCCAATCACTCCAGGTACCATCGCTGTTCAATTCCTGTCTTTGTAAGTTTACGGCTGCAAAAATCGGCCTGGCAAGGCATGGGTCAGCCAATTCTTCTTCGACGTCTTCGATAAAACTTTCATTGAACATATCATATAATTTCGAAATATCGATATTAGCTTCCACTGTTACAAGATCGATATCATTCGGCTCGTTTCCGGCTTTGTCATAAGGATTCTCCGGGGTCACTTTATCTATCGGCACATAAGCCACCGCTCTAATATGCTCGACTGCCACATCGTTAACTTCACCAATACGAGGAAGGCTATAGATACCTGCAGCGTCTGCGCTGGCCCCAAGCTCATAAGGAACCACCGGCCACAGTGTCATATCTACGTTATTGATCGTTGAATCCAGCTTGGCGAGGAATTCACCGGCTCTCGGCTTATATGGCTCCAGTTGATCGGGTGGCTCGTTCAGCTTTTGCCTCAAATCCTGGGCATTCTCATACACGTAATTATCAATCGCGCTGGGGCTGAAGTTCCGGTTATCGTAGGATACCGTATTGGGGCTCAAAATCACACGCGTGATCAGAAGCCAGGCGCAAACAAGGCCCACAATTACCAGAATGATCTTCTCGACATTTTCTTCGAAAAAACTGCCTATACTGCTTATCTTAATCATATTTCATATCCTACTTAGCGTTTGTTCCTGGCCTGCTCACTATTATTGATCTTCATCTTCTCCGGCAAGAGTTTTCCTGACCGGTTCCGGTATCATGCTGTCGTAGCCTCCTACATCGAAGATGTATTCGCAGATCAAATCCAACGATACCACGCTTTCGTCTCCGTACCCATAATATCTGTGCGTTTGGTCATTCGGATTAATCGAACTGATCTTACTTTCCAACACCGTGATCTGATTGTGTTTGAACGTCTGGGGCGGATCGGTCCCATCCGGATAGCCCCGGAATTCATGCTCCTTGACGCTGCAGAGTTGCTTCATAAACGGCAAAACCGATTTCGTGCTGACTATAATACTGAAATTAAAGTGTGTGACATCAATGTCATCGCTACAGTATCTTCCCGTACACGTTTCAGACAGCGCATCTTGTTTGTCGCGAACATAAACGGGCCTATCGGCTTCCTCCTGCTTATTCTGTACTTTCCTGCGCCCGACACTTCTAAAAACGCCGCCGCCGCCGCTTCTTCGCGCGCTCTTGAGGCCCATTGTGAAACTTATGCCCATAAACCGTTTGATCGGAGCTGTCAGAACGTTGTCGGAACCTGAGTTCATCGCTTCGAAGGTTGCGAAGATATCTTCGATGATCCAGTAAGCCAACTGGTGATACCAGCAATCCTCGATAGCTTCTTCCTGCTTGACATCGTACTTGTATTCTTTCCAGTATTCGTATGCGCTAATGTCGGCAGGATTGACATAGACGGAAATTGTCTTTGCTCTGGCTTGGCAAATCTCATCGACAATCATCCGATCAATATTGCCGAACCTCATCGAGCCTCCATAGGCACCCCCGGATGAGCCTCTCGGAGACGATCCCATTCCCATTGAGAATCCTCTGCCTCTCGAACGGCTGCGCGATGATGAATTCTCCAGCCCTCTTTCGATTTCGACATCTGTCGGACAGTCTCGGCCTTTGACATCCACGATCAGCTTGTCGATCTCACTGCGAAAGCGCTGGCCGAATTCCTGAAAGATCAATCCGGAGAAACCGTTAGCATCAGGCTCCGGAAAAATATCATAGCTCAGCAGCTCTCGCTGAGTACTTTGTATGGCCAGTTTTGCTATCTCGTTGGCGTCTGTTGCATGAGCCTTCTGGCGCTCGGCTTCCATTTCGTATTGCTGACGTGAAACAGCGCTTGTTTCCAGACTCGCAATTCTTCTGCCACCCTTATTGATGCTTTCCTGTTCCACGTCCTTTTTGAGCTTACTGCTCATCAACTGCGTGGGTATGAACAAAAGCACACTCACCAGAGCGATAATTACCGGCACCAACAGCGATAAGTTATTCTTGAAAACACTTAATTTCTGCAGGATATCTTTAAAGTTCGGCATATTCATTTTTGGGCTCACATATCTAAAAGTCGTCAGGTATACTGTTACCGGAAGATCCGGAACTCGGAGAAGGCGAACTCATAGTCGGCCGCTGTGTTGACATCATTCCTCCGTACTGAGAAGTCACAGGCTGTGCGGGCGGCTCCGGTGCATCTCGCCAGATAAACTTGACATTTAGCACAAACCAATGATCATTGACCTTGTAAACCGGCTGGCCCTGGTGGAGCCTCGGTTTTCCGTCTTCGTTCAGCACACTCTCCTTACTAATGGTCTCCTTGGTCATCGGGTCAATCAAAATCCAATCACGCGTCATAGTACCCGAACGGCCCCTGGTATCAATTGTTTTGTCTATTAGTTCTTCCCATACACCTATTCCTTCAGGCATTTCGCCATCGATAGTGACTTCCTTTATCTCCAGACTGAACTGCTCGGTATCTTCTTTTTTATACAACTCGAAGGGGCTGTTGGCATCTTCAACCATATCATCAAGATGTTCCAACCGGGTGATAAATCCCCATTCATTTTGCTTGTCTTCGACGCTGTGAGGGTCGATCAATTTACCTAATTCAGTCACTGTTTGGCCGTAGGGACTGTAACAGAGGACCTGGACGACAAAACCGGATTTCTTCTCCTCTTTTGTACCGGTACCTGCCATGGGTCCCATAGGACTATATTCATACATTCCTCTGCCCATTCCCATCTCAGCCTCCATCATCATGGCGTACTCATATTCATCCATACCTCCGTCTCCAATCCCGGTTTCGGTCCCACGGGTTCTTCTCCATACGTCGGCTCCGCCAAACTTCGCCGCGGCCAGATCATTTGTGAAGTAAACAGTCATTCCCGTGATAAAAACCTGCTTGCGCTGCTTTCTGGGAATCTTCTTAATCGTTTTCACATCGCCGCTGGCAAATGCCTTGTACAACTCGGCTTGTTCATTATTGTTCTGCTCGTTTGGCAGGGCTGAGATGATGGTCTCGTGCAAGAGCGGAACGACTTCACGATATGCGAAGGGTTCAAACTCCTTGTTGATTATTGCATCAGATTCGGCGCCTTTAGCTTGTTCCTCTTCGAACATCAGTTTGGCATCATCAACGTTTTTAAGAGCCATCGCAATTTTTTGCCGGACCTGGCCGTTCTTCGTGTAATTCATTTTATCAAGGCCCGTTCGCGCAAAACACAAAAGTGAGACGGCAAGCAGTATACACGCTGCGGCAATAAAGTACTTGCCCTTGCTCGCCCAGGCCATTGACCGGGCAACATTGCGGGGCAGCAGATTGCTCTCTATCCTGGCCAGGCCCAGGCCCTGCAGGGCAAGACCGTAAACAATGCCGAAGTCGCTGACATTTTCGTGGAACTTCGCCGGAGAAACTCCCGGACCCATCCCGAGTCTTTTGAACGAATCCGGCCTTTCAACAGGTATCTGAAGCGTCTGCTGTAGATATTTGAGAATACCTCGCAGTTTGGTTCCGCCTCCCATGGCCACGATCCTGACGATTTTCGTATTGGGATTGGAGCTGTTATAAAAGCCCAATGACCTTTGAACTTCGGATGCGAGATCCGTAAAAACGGGCCTCATCGCCTGGAGTATCTGCCGGGAATACTTGCTAACCGGGGCCGTGCGTTTGAGTTTTTCGGCCTTTTCAAAGTTAAGCCTGAATGTATCGGCTATCGCCTTGGTAAATGCGTTGCCCCCTATGAGAATACATCTTTGCCAGACGGCCGATTTCGTGCAGACAACCAGATCGGTATTTTCCGCCCCGATGTTGAGAATGACGGTTGCCTGGCTGTCGGAAGTCACCATGTCGGGACGGTCATTCAGCAGGTAGTTGTAAAGAGCCATCGGCGCCATTTGCACGTAGCTGACCTGCACATCTTCCCTGTTAAAGTGCTCCAGTGCCGAGTTGACAACTTCATTTTTGATCGCAAAAATGCCAACCTTGATTTCAGGGCTGCCCGGCTCTGTCATCAACTGCCAGTCCCACTGGACATCGTTGATACCGAAAGGAATTTGCTGAACCGCTTCGAACTTCACCATCTCGGGAATGCGCTTCTCCTCGACGGGAGGAAGGTTTACGAACCGGGCAAAACTGTTCTGGCTCGGCACCGAAATAGCTATTTCGTCCATGCTCAAGTCGTATTTATTGACGAACTTGCGCAAAGTTAATGCAATCAGCTCTTCTTTCTCCGCTTCGGTGACGTCACTTCCGCTAAGTATTTTGCCGTGCCGGATATTATCGAAGCCGATTACTTCTACAACCCCGCGCTCTGTACTCAGGTACAATGCTTTAAGGGAACTATTACCTATGTCGATTGCCCAGACTGTACCGGTTTCCGCAGCCATAACACTCCTCTCGCATAGTTTTCAATTAGCCTTGTAAATCCATTCAAACAAACATACATTATATCATACTATGAAGACTTTTTCCATAAATTCTCTTGGCTGCAAAGTTAATCAATACGAAAGCCAGCAAATTCGAGAGTTACTCGAAAATTTCGGGCTCCATAAAGTCGAACCGTCCAAAAAGCCCGACCTGGTCGTTATTAATTCCTGCTGCGTAACTCATACTGCTTCGGCCAAGAGCCGGCAATGCATTCGGAAAATCCGAAAGCAAAGTCCAAACGCCGTTATCATTGTCTCCGGATGCCTGCCGACCGTACAAATCGGCGAATTGAGCACTATGGCTGAAGATGTACATCTCATCAGAAATCGATGCGATCTTGCTGATACGCTAAGCTGCATAATCAACAACAAAGCTGCCACCCTAACTTCCCAAAGAACTCAATCCTGTCCGGACACTACCATTAAAGCAAAAAACAGCTACAAAATCAAGTATAAAAAAGAGTTAAACAATTACATGAATTTGCCGCCGCTAACTTCGTTCGAGGGCCAAACCAGGGCCTTTCTAAAGATTCAAGATGGCTGTGATGGATACTGCACATATTGTATTGTACCGAAAACCCGGCCTTTTGTTCACAGTAAACCCTCAGATGAGGTTCTGCATGAGGCGCAAACGCTTGTGGAAGCCGGACATAGAGAAATCGTCGTGACCGGAATATTTCTTGGTGCCTACGGCCGGAAAAGCGTTAGGCGAAAAAATTGGCCCAATCAGCAAAACGAGTATTTAGCCGATCTGCTAGATAAGATGGCGGATATTCCCAATCTTGCAAGGATAAGATTAAGCTCTCTGGAGCCCGCCGATCTTACGCAGCGATTGCTCGATACTCTTTGCCAACACCCTAACATTATGCCCCACCTGCACTTGTCGCTGCAATCGGGCTCAGATAATATTCTTAGAAAAATGTGCCGGCAATACAGAGTCGAAGAATTCAGAGAAAAAGTCGACTCCGCCAAATCCCGGCTCGACAGGCCCGCAATAACGACCGATATCATCGTTGGTTTTCCCGGCGAAACGGACGCCGACTTTGAGCAGACTGTTAATATGGCTAAGATTATTGGTTTTGCAAAAATGCACGTTTTCAGTTTCTCGCCGCGCAAAGGCACTGCTGCTGTCGATATGCAAGAGTCTATCGATAATAAAGTTATAAAAGAAAGGTCACAAATATTGCGCGACCTGGATATTGAACTCGGGCTAAAATATCGCCGGCAATTTATTGGCGAAACTGCTCGGATATTGATCGAGAACAATAATGGCCAACTCTCCGGCCGAAGCGAAAGATATTTTACAGTCTATCTAAGTAAAACAGAGAAAAAACTGACAAAAAATAGCATTGCCGAAGTAAAACTTATTGAAAATAGAGAAAATGGGATGGCCGGGGCAATTGCCCGCCAAAAGATTCAATAAATTCATTCTCTGAGTATATTACAGCTTGCGAGAAGCGTTTCGACTGAAGGAAAACTCAACTTTCACTTTTGCGGGCTTGCCGCTAATCTCCAACACCGGGTAGGCAAGAAAATTGATCGGACCCGAGGCGGGGCCCGGTTCGAGCACAAGATCACGGCCCCGGCTCAGTTCGATGCGGTTTGCCGGATGGTGGCCGAAATAATAGGTAGACAGGCTGGAACACTTATCGCCCTCGCTGATATCAACGGGCCACCACCTGCCGTCGGTGTAGAACTCTGCCCAGCAATGATAGCCGTCTATACCGCCTTCATTCCTTTCCGAAGGGATTGCCGCACCGATAGCGAAACGAGCAGGAATTCCGACCGCCCTGGACAAAGCGATGAAGTAGGAATGAAAATCCGTACAGTTGCCGGTTTTTGCATCACACGCATAGACGGCATCGCCTTTTCCCCAACCGGTGCCGAACTTCATGTAGCGCATCCGGTCAATGGTGTGGTCGTAGAGGGCCCGCGCACGCACGAGGTCGCCCTTCTTACCCTCAACGACTTCTTCGGCAATAGTGCTGAATCTCTCATCGGCCGGCACAAGGCGCTCCGGTGCAAGGTATTGCCCGGCTGCGGGCGTCTGAGCTGCATAAACGGCTTTCTCACGACGCCGTATGTTAGAGCGGATCTCGATGGTTTTTCCGCTGTCTGGAGGGCCAAGCGTCAGCAAGAGTACGCGGTTTCCATATTCACGCTCCTTCAATATTTCCCGCTCGCCTGGGGCTTCGATAGACGTTACCTCGACCGTCTGGAATGAGTCCGTGGTCGGCAGGGGAATCCACATACGTGCAGCGTCTCTAATTTCCGGCAGTGTCGCCAAGTATAGAAACTCGAACTCATCTCGCCCGCTGATTACTCCAAGCAGTTTCGGCGGCGCATCCTTCGCAGGGGAACGGTGCCACGTCTTGTCACGCTTCTGCTTCCACACATAATGAGGCTGGCCGTTGGTCTTGTGCAACGTGGTTTCCGTGACGGTCATAGCGCCCGGGTCGCCGGCAAGGAAGAAATCCACGTCATATACATCGCCGTCGCTGCTAGCCAAATCTACGCAGGCGAAATGACGCCGCGGCCCCAGGTTCGCCAGGTACTCGGTGTGGACACGGACCAGCTTGAGCCTTAGCTCACTCTCACCGAAGGAAAATTTGAAATATCCCCCACCTAAGCGGGTTTGCTCTTCGATGTGTTTTTCGATACCATCCTGTATGTCCTTTGTCACCACGTTAGGTACCGAGCCGGACGAGTCTTGCTCCTCATCCTGTGATTTATCGCAGCCTGTAAGGATAGCGCAAACTACAACCACTGCTAATATTGCCTTTTGCCAGTTCATAGCAGACCTTTCATTTCCGAACCGCATGGTGCAGTCAAGAGTGTGAACATTATTTCGGATGTTCCCCGGCCGGATGTTCGGCGGCTGGAGTTTCCTCGGACTCTTTTTCCTCTGCCGGAGCTTCCTCGGTTGGATGTTCGCTGGAAGGGTGTTCACTGGCCGCAGGATGCTCGCCGGACGTAGTTCCCTCGGCCGGTTGTTCGTTATCTTGTTTGCAACCCGTCAGGCCGAGCGATACAACTGCGGCAACCAGCACCAATACAAATAACTTCTTCACCTTATTGATCATTATCGATTCTCCTTTCATCGATTAAATTAGGGAAAGCCAATGCTTCCGTGCACTGTCCCGTTAGTTTTCAAGTTATTTTGCCTAACAATAATTATACAGTCTTTATAAACCGAAAAACATAGACTTCTTTCTTTTCTATACAAGAAGTTTCCAATGCTTGTTCAATACGCCTTAGCGTCCGGCCAAAATCCGGCGATTGGCTTTGTTTTTTCAAATTCCTTTTCGCAATACACATCACGCAGTACACAATACGAAATAAATTGGCTTTGTTTTTTCAACCTCGTTTTCAACCCCCAGAAAATCTGGGGGCTAAATATAATTGGGTTTGATTGGGTTTGTTTTTCGCTGTTCAAAACTGCATAAAATCATCAAAAACTCCATAAATCCTTATTAATACTGACCTAATACTATATTGCCCATTT
>JBARRE010000352.1:0-1760 GCA_049644065.1 Sedimentisphaerales bacterium
CTTGAATTCTTTCCATTATATTTGATATTTTGGAAATAATTCCGTTCACTCAATTGTTAGCCGAATAGAGTAATCATGCAAATTGACGTCCAAACGCTCATTGAATGGGATGATGGAAGGAAGCCGAAACCATATAAGAGACAGTCAATAAAGGGATGGATCGCTGTAGTACTGATCGCTGTTTCTGTTGTATGTTTCTTTGCTCGCAAGGCACTTCCATTCCTTTATCCTGTTGCAGCCATTTGTTCACTCCTATTTGGAATAATTTTCTTCATATGGGGAACCATACAGTATAAGATTGACGCAGCAAGCTTGGACGAAGAGGAGAAGTTTTGCCGCCAATGTGGAAAGAGAATGAAGGAAGTTATTTTAGATATGCCAAGAGACCAACTTGCAGCAGCACGACTTTCCAGAACAGACCTCCTGCACAAGTTAATAAAAAAGGACAATCTGTTCGAAGGGAGCGATGGGTGTATCTATATGACAGGAAAAAGGAAGTTTGGTTCGGATACAGGGTATGTTGATTGGGTGCCAACAGTCTTTCTACTGAAGCAAAAATGGTTTGTCTGTTTTGACTGCAAATGTTCGTTCGTTCAAGATACTCCTCTTGAGACGGTGGGCAGGACAGTGGATGATGTTGAGGCCCTCAAAAACAGGAAAACGCTCGGCTAACAAGGAGCTGAAGGCGACGTTCTAAAGCCCGCGCCTTAGCTCCGACATTAGGTTCAAAATTCAGATTGTTAAGAGGAAAAACAGGGATAAACCAAATCAAAGGAGGAGAAAGTGTCTTTCTGGAACTTGGCTGCCTTGCAGTTAGAGGAGTTCAGACCAGGCATTAATAGCAAGGCGGAAATCGGTGATAACCTGATAATGGTGTGCATGGCAATAGGTCCGGAGAAGGAAGATACCGGACATAAACATCCCTTTGACCAGTGCGGTATTGTCCTGCAAGGTCAAATAGAAATGTTTATCGGTGATGAGCAAAAAATACTTACTCCCAATGAAACCTATTTTATACCCTCCGGTGAACTTCATGGTTGGAAGACCTTCGTTAATGAAGCAAAGCTTTTGGATATATCCTTAAAACAAGACTGACAAAAAAAGGGATCAGATCTGCTCTTGACTCATTTAAAAAATAAGTCCAAATTGTAGATTTGAGCCCAGATTCACACAGTTTCTTAAACGCAATATTCCTTAAGGAGGCTTGAGCGACCATGACCCACAAAGATGCAGGAAAGTACTCTACTAAACATCGATCGGGTATAACTTTTAACGAGCAAGTCGCAAGGATGGTTCGGGAGAAATCGCCAGGTGGAGAACTCGCCTGTGTAACGGGCGAAAAGATCTCGAAGGAACTCGAGGTCGAGATCTCAGAGGTGGGTATCACTGCCGATCTTTTGGAGATTAAGATAAAAAAGTGTCAACTCGGCTTATTTGGCTACGGCAAGAAACCGAACCATGGCAAGGACATTCAGGCGGCCGATTCGGTCTCGGACGAGATGAAACGCGCCATCGAGGAGGCCGCCGAGAACGGAGAAGTTACCTGTGCGGCGCTCTGGACGATCGCCGATCGGCTCGGCACAAAGCGAAAGGAGGTCTCTGCCACCTGCGAGACCTTAAAACTAAAAATTCGAGAGTGTCAGCTCGGCACCTTCTAAGCCTTCGACAGAACAACCGAGAGAACAACGGCGTCAGATTTTTGTTCTTGACGATCCAACCATTGCTAAGACCTGATTGGATGGGGTCATGCTTAATTGATT
>JBARRE010000353.1:0-2501 GCA_049644065.1 Sedimentisphaerales bacterium
AAAGAATTCGGGCTGATTGGAATCTATGTCAAAAGTCTCAAGTATTGCATCGTACGCTAATGCGGCGTTCTCTTCATCCGGTACGGCGTATTTTGTTTCAAGAGTGGCCATTTCTTCATCGAAGGTATAGGGACGCCAACCTTCATTATCTTCCGGCAGGAATATCCAGATTATCAACGCAATGACTACGGCGCCGATAGAGAGCCAGAACCATTTTCTCATTTGTTTAGGCAGCACAGTACTCGCAGCAAGAATAATCGCGAGCAGTGTTATTATTTTCCACGGAGCCTGGAAAAAAAGTGCCAAAATTATCAAAAGTGTGAGTAGACCTAAGCCAATCCACTTAATGATTCGCCTGACGACACCAAATGTTCTCTTTTGTTCGGCCATTATTCAGGTCTCCGCTTTTTGCCACAAACGGCCAAGCTTTCCCTCTTTTACCCTGTGGGTGCTTTCGGAATGACTATCCAAGCTATGAAGTAGGTAAGCAGCAGCGGTATTATCCCGGTTGACAGGCATAAGAAAATGGTGATAAGTCTCACGATTGTCGGGTCGATATCGTACGTCTCGCCGATACTGCCGCAAATCCCCAAAATCTTGCTATCTTTTTTTGACAAGTACAGTTTTTTCATATTAGCGCTCCTACTCTACTATAAACAGATACGCTCAAGAAGGACATTTTCTTCAATTTTATTTCTGGCTATCAGGCTCACAGGGTCAGTTTTTCACATGATTAGTCGACGTTATTGTTCTCCTGCCGGGCTTTTTTTGATGTTCAGCGGCCATATGGGCCAATCGTCAGCAGAGCCCGAATAAGAACCGCCTTCGTCGATGCTATTGGGGCCCTTGCTGTAGAAGACCAAATCGTCGCCGTCGTACTTGTAGACAAAAGGGCCGTTGTTCTGAGGGTCAGTAAACATCTGCTCGGTCAGCTTCGGTTCGATCTGTTTGAGCGTCTCGGGCCATTTTTTGCTTTGTACTTACTTGCTTCTTCGAGCCGCACTACATGGTTGCCCGTGTTATCGATACATCGATTCCGTATCGTTTAATCTCTTGGGCCAGGGTACTGAAATTATCGTCCAGGTCCTCGGGGCAAAGAGGCACGGGCTCAAGATGCGAATCGACCTTTAAGGCTATCTTACGCAGCATCATCATTTCTTCTGTGATATCTTGCCCGAATTGATTTGAAACTACGGCAATGTCAATATCACTATCGGGATTTGCCTTGCCTTTGGCGTAGGAGCCAAAGAGTATAGCCCTTGATATGCTGAATCCTTGTTGTTTGAGCAGTTGAAGAAATTTAGAAACTTTCCTTGTTTCGGATTTATTCAAACGTATTTGCTTAGCCACTTTAGGATCTCCTTGGTCTTTTGCAGATATTTCAGTGAAAAACGTCTTTTTGCTTTCTTGCGAAAGCTGAGTTTATAATCGTCATATCTTGCCTCAATGTTGAATGTGGTTATTTCCGCGAGTTCATTCATCTGGGAATGGTTGAGAGGCAGCTTGGCTTTTTCTCCCAACCTTACCAAATCATGAATCAGAGGCGGTGCGGTTTTTGTCGACTTAACGATGATAGCCTTTAGCATCTTTTCAATACTCAGATGGCAGAAGAACAACGCGTGGTGATATTTCTTGTTTTCGAAAAGAATTTCCGCACTGTCGAAGTCTTCTTTCGAGGCTGTTCGCCAATATTTAACGACTTCTTGTTCGCTCTTCATTTTTCATATCTCCAATTTCTCGCGCAGTTGGTTGCGGAGTTGGTCAGTTGAGATTCTTATCTGTTCCATTGAATCGCGGTCGCGGATGGTGACGGTGTTGTCTTCTTTTGTCTGGCCGTCTACCGTGATGCAGAAGGGCGTTCCGGCCTCATCCTGGCGGCGATAGCGCCGGCCAACCGCGCCTTTCTGGTCGTAGAAGCAGTTGAAATATTTCTTGAGGTCATTGTAGATATTCGTTGCGATCTCCGGCATGCCGTCCTTCTTGACGAGCGGGAAGATTGCGGCTTTCACCGGCGCCAGCGAGTGGTGGAAGCGCAGCAGGTTTCTCGTTTCACCGCGGACTTCCTCCTCATCATACGCATCGACTAAAAAGGCCAGCGCGCTTCGGTCGATGCCGGCGCTCGGCTCGATCACATAAGGGATATAACGCAGCTTCTTCTGGTCGTCGAAATAGGAGAGCGGGCCTTTCTGGTATTCTTCCGCCTCGTCTGCCAGCTCGATGCCCGTCATGTCGCCCTTGCTTTCGTACCACTTGTTGAGCGTTCTCATGCCCCGCTGGTGCTGGCGCAGGTCGAAATCGGTGCGGTTGGCGATGCCCTCAAGCTCCTGCCAGTCGCCGGAGCCGAACGGAAATTTGTACTCGACGTCCACGCAGCCCTTGGCGTAATGGGCCAACTCATCCGCATCGTGCTTGCGGAAGTGCAGGTTCTCTTTCCTGATGCCCAGATCGAGGTACCAGTTGAAGCGGGCCTCTTTCCAGTGCTCGAACCACTGCTCATCCGT
>JBARRE010000354.1:0-1648 GCA_049644065.1 Sedimentisphaerales bacterium
GCAGGTTGTCAGCGAATTCTTTTGTACTGTTTGGTTCAGACATAATTCGCTCCTTTTAATGCTTTTTGGAGTTCGTTTTTCGCATAGTATAGGCGCGATTTTGCCGTGCCTTCTGATATTCCAATTACCTGGGCCATTTCCCTAATGGAAAAACCTTCCAGGAAATGCAGCGTCAGCACCTCCCGGTGAGCCAACTTGAGTTTTTCTAATGCTTTGTGAACAAGCTCGGCTTGTTCTTTAACAGCGGAGATGGTAGTGTTGCTTTCACAATAGTCAGCCTCCTTCTCAACTGTCATTTGAGTATATCTGTTTTCTTTTCGAACCAGACTCACCGCCTTGTTGTGACTGATCTGATACAACCATGTTGGAAACTTCAGGGGATCCTGCAACTTGCGTATGTTTTGGAAAACAGCCAGCCAGGTTTCCTGGAGGATGTCCCAGACGTCACTTTCGTTCTCGACGATACGCCGCAGGTAGTAATAAAGCCGCGGTTCCCAGCGGTTCACCAGCTCCCGAAAAGCCGACTCATCGCGTCTCTGGCAGCTAAGAACCAAAATTGCATTGGATAGCTTATCTTGTTCCATCTCATATAATGTCCGTCGCCATTAGTGTCTATAAATCGCCAACATGGCTTGAGCCACCTCGATGTGCTGTGCAAGTGGTTCGTATTATAGTCGCTTCTCGCCTGAAAAAAGTTCGAAAAAAGTTCGGATCTTCGGAAGGACGTGAGAATTTCCGCCGGCACTTAGCCGGTTGTTCTTGATCGATTTCAGCATTCAAGACTTCAAGATTTTGCTTTCTGTTCCTGCACGCAGTCTTTTTATGTTTTCACGATGGCGGATAATTACCATAATCGGGATTGCAATTGCTGTTATAAATACCGGCCATAAGCTGTCAAACTCCCAGCCAGGTATCAGAATTATCGCCACAATCAAAACGAGGGGGAAAGTAACCGAAGCGGTAATCGACGCCAGAGAGACATAACGCCACATCAGAACGACTACCACCCACGTCACTGCGAAAAACAAGGCACAGACTGTAAAGTAGGGCCAAAGGCCCAGCGCCACGCCAAAACTGGTTGCGACGCCCTTGCCGCCTTTGAATTTAACATATATTGGGAAGATATGACCCAAAATAGCGGCACAACCGACCGCGAGCCATAACCACAGCAGAACGACGCTATCCGGTTTGGCAATGATCATCGTTGCGAGCATCGGAATCAGTCCTTTAAGCACATCGAGTACGAAGCAGAAATATGCCCACTTTCTGCCGAGAGCGCGGGAGACATTGGTCGCACCGATATTGCCCGAGCCTATCGAGCGTAAATCCTTGCCGTGTGCTTTGGCGATAAGCAATCCAAAGGGTATCGAGCCAAGCAAATACGCTGCAATAATTGCAAGCGGGAAAAAAACGTGTATCATTCTTGCCCTTTCCTCTGGAGAATGGATTCGTAAACATCTATTAATTGCCGGGCGGCTCGGCCGATCGAGATATTCTCTTTGAGATTGTCCTCGAAAATCGCCTGTGACGTATTCTCGATATTTTTCGTATCTGTAAAATAGCGAATCGCTTCGGCCAGTGCATCTATATTGTCAGGGGTATCGATTACCTTGCCGTGGCGGTTATTGACAAAGAAATCGGATGCACC
>JBARRE010000355.1:0-7188 GCA_049644065.1 Sedimentisphaerales bacterium
CCACCGACTTCAATTCAGTCTGGTCTAAGGCATCATCGATTCAAACTCATAGTGTCCCGAGCCGACGGCAAAAACTGCTTTTCCCTGCTTGATGCGCAGGAACCGTACCCCCTCGGCTTTGGTGGCGGACCGGCCGGACTCGGTAATACTCTCGGCGCTCTCGGCGGGTATATAAACCGTCGCCGTCGTATTGGCGGGTATAGTCACGTCCAGCTTGAACGTGCCGTCTTCGAGCCGCCAGTCGCTGGCGATTTTGCCGTTAATCGAATCATAGCTTGCCTTTGCGCTGGTAATACCGCCCGGCATGGGGCGAATGATAATTTGCTTATAGCCCGGCCCATCAGTGTCGATCCCGGCGACCGTATTGAAGAGCCACCGGCCGACTGAGCCGAAAGCGTAGTGGTTGAACGAATTCATGCCGGGGTCCTGGAAGCCTTTTTCCTCGGTCCAGCCGTCCCAGCGTTCCCAGATGGTTGTGGCTCCGTTCTTGATGCTGTAGCCCCAACTTGGAAAGGTTTCATTAGCGAGCAGGCGATATGCGACATCCAGATGTCCCGTCTCCGTAAGGGTTGGCAGCAGATAACTCAGCCCGACAAATCCGGTTGAGAGGTGCCAGTTCTTTGCCTTGACCGCTTCGACGAGGTGTTCTGCCGCTCGCTCGCGTTTGTCGGCGGGCAGCAAATCAAAATGCAGGCCCAGCAAGTAACAGGTCTGCGTCTCGCCCTTGATTCGGGCATCGTCGGAAACGTAGGCCTCATTGAAGGCATCCTTGATTTGCCCGAAGAGTTCTTCGTATTCTTTCGCCTCGTCGTCTCTTCCGAGAGCGGCGGCCATTTTCGAGAGCAGCCGGGTGCTGTAGGCGAAATAGGCCGTAGCGATTACATCCTTGGGCGTGTTGGACGCGATCGATACCCAGTCACCGTACCCTTTGTCAGGACGAAGCAGGCCCTTGCTGTTCGTCTTTAAATAAGAGATCCACTTCTTCATCGATTCGAAGTGTTTTTCGATGACACGCTTATCGCCGTAAACCTCGTAGATCGTCCACGGGCAGATGACGCCGGCATCGCCCCAGGCGGCCGTGCCGTCGCCCATCGCAACCTTACGCGGCGCCACGTCGGGGAATCCTCCCTCGGGGCTCTGAGCATCTTCGAGGTCAACCAGCCACTTGGTGAAAAAGGCCGCGACGTCCATATTATACGTTGCCGTGCGGATGAAAATCTGGGCGTCGCCGGTCCAGCCCAATCGTTCGTCGCGCTGCGGGCAATCGGTAGGCACCTCGATAAAGTTGCCCCGCTGGCCCCAGACTATATTACGGTACAGTTGATTGACCATAGGATTGGAACACTCGAAGGCCCCGGCCAGCGGCGTATCCGAATGAAGGACAACTCCGGTAATCGCATCGAGCGCCGGTTTGCCCGGATAGCCGGTGACCCCCACGTAACGAAAGCCGTGAAAAGTAAAGCGAGGCTCCCAGATTTCTTCGCCGCCGCCTTTGCAGATATACGTATCGGTGCAGCGCGCCTCTCGTAGGTTCGTTGTGTAAATCGTCCCGTCGGGATTGAGCATTTCTGCAAATCGCAGCACGATTTTCGTGCCGGCCTGCGCTTTGGCCTTGAGCCGAACCCAGCCGGAAAAATTCTGGCCCATATCGAAAACGTACACATCCTTCCTCGGCTCGGTGATTTCCTTTGCGTCGATCTGGAGAATCTTTTGGACCGTCACGCCGGGATAGGCTTGAATTTCGGCTTCGATCCGGTCCGTTACGGCCACCGCGTTCCAGCCGGCATCGTCGGACCAGTACCTGCACCAGTCAGCGGCTTCTTTACGGCTGTCATAGGTTTCGCCCATCAGGAAGTCCGACTCGAAAAGCGGCCCGTAAGCGGCCTTCCAGGAATCGTCGGTCACAACTATCTGCCTGGTACCGTCTGCGTATTCGATTTCAAGCTGCACCAGCAGCCGCGGCTCGCTGCCGTAATGCTCTCTCTTTTTGCCGAAGCCCAGATAACCGGCATACCATCCGTCGGCAAGAATGGCTCCGATGGTATTGCCGCTTTGTGTAAGCAAACCGGTCACATCATAACTCTGGTAGTAAACCCGTTTGGTATAGTCTGTCCAGCCGGGAGTGAAGTAGTCCCCGCCGACGCGCTTGCCGTTGATCTGCAGCTCATAGAGCCCCAGGGCAGAGGCATAGACAACGGCGCGTTTGACCGGCTTGTTGACGACAAAACTTTTACGCAGGTACGGCGGCGGGGGTAAAATCAGCCCTTCCTCTGACGGCTGTCCCCAGGGACTATCGCCCATCTGCGCAATCTCCTTCGCATCGGACCAGGCATTGTCATCGAAACCGGATGTCTGCCAGTCGTCCTGCTCGACGTTTGAGGCCTTCCATGAACTGTCAATCGAAACGATCATGGTCTCTTCCGTATCAAACTCCACCACCAGCCTGCCGGTAAGCCCCGCCGGAGTGGCGGCGTCGCCCTGATTTGCGACGGCAATCGCCAGCGTATTGGCCCCGGCGGTAAGCTTGTCGGTGACATCGAGCATGTGAACCGACTGCCAGCCGCTGACCTGTCCCGCCTCTTCGCCGTTGACAAAAAGCGTTGCCTGGTTATCGGCCAGCAGCGCGAAACGCGCCCGCTTGATACTTTTATCAGATGCGATCTCTAAATTACTTCTGAAAAACCGCGTACCGATAGGAGCACTCTTTACCGGATCGCCCTCGTCAACCCATATCCATTTGCCGCCCTTGAGACTGAGCTGATCGGATGTTTGTTGCTGGCCATAAATTTCAGGCGGCTGTGCATCGTAACCGATCCATTTGGCTTGCCAGTCTTCGGATTCGAGCAGACCCATGGTCCAAGTCGCCGGCCCGCTCCATGCCGACACGCGGCCGTTCTTGTCCCAGACGCGGACTTTCCAATAGCAGCGCATCCGCGATTTCAACGGCTTGCCCTTGTACACCACCTGATTGCTCTGGTCGGACTTGACTTTGCCGCTGTCCCACAAATCTCCTTTGTCCCGCTCCAACAATTCGTCGCTGGAGGCGACTAAAATCTGGTAGGCGCTCTGCACGCAAGACCGCTGCTCGGATTTTAGAATCCAGCTCAGCCGGGGCTTGATTACATCAATACCCATGGGATTGACAAGGTACTCGCAGCGCAGATTCCCGGCGTTGGTGCTTGTAGTTTGAGCTTTGCCGCTTTTGCGCATTGCCCCTTCTTCCGTGCATCCGAGGCCTGACAATGACAAAAAGACAATCCCTATCGCCGAGATTAATTTGATCCGGTTCATAACATTTTCCTTTCCTTCCCTTCGACTCCGCTCAGGGTGAAGCGGTGCGCTCTTCATGCCGAGCGGAGACGAGGCATTCGATTTAAGAATTCCGATTTTTTATCGCCAATCGTCAACCGGTTAGTCACTTCCATTCGAGCCGCCGTAGATAAACCGCATCCGGCCAATGTTGGGTACAATGCCAAATGGGAATTCTGCAAACGGCTTGAATCCGCTGGGCCAATAGACAAACAACGCCTTGCCTACCAGGTAGTCGCGCGGAACTGTCCCCGTACGATAGTTGGACAATCCCTTATTTGCCAGGCCGGGCCTGTCCCACAACCTGCCATCCTCACTGTTGGGACTGTTGTCACCCAAGACAAAAAATTGATCTTCCTTTAGGATTAAAGGATCGTCCTCTTTGGCTCTTTGGGACCCGATCGGTTCAGTGTAATGAATATCCCTGAAAATTGCTATGTGGGAGAGAGTCAGTTTGCCCGAGCCGAAGATTTCCACCCTCGGTTCAACATCTTTTCGTATCAGGCCGGCACCCTCCAGGTCACGGCCCAAATCGTGCGTCCACTTTGTACCTCCGTATTCGAAAATCAATTGATGGTCCACGTTGGAAAATTTGACCGGCGTCTGCTCATTCATTCGAGGATGCTTGATCGACACCCCATCCAATTCCACGGGATCTTCGCCCTTTTCTTGCTTAGTAACGATCATGGTCCCTGTCGAAAAAAGAACTTGCGCTCGATAGGTTGTATCATATTTGCTCAGAGCGATGCCGATACGTCCCTGCTGGTCGGTCGCCCGGCAGTCGAAACGCACCATTAAGTCACTGCAGATCGGCATAGAGCTGTATGTGTTAATATCGTCGTACGCATAGGTGGCCTTGAAGTCGTTACCGATTGAAGTGTCATAAACCATCGAATTGATTTGGCCACCAGGATTGTCCAAACGAAATATGGTTGGACTGCTGCTGTTTGTCGTGACCCATTTTGAATCGGCAACATTCCTGAACGGCTGGGCCCAGATGTGACCGTTAAACGAACCATTTCCAGGCCGAACGGGCTGATAATCGTTATTATAGACCGGCATCCACAGCTCTTTCTGGATTTTGGCGGGTTTTCGGGCAATTTGATCATCGATATAGATGTCCCCGTCGATGATTTGTATCTTCTCACCCGGCAGGCCAATTAATCGTTTGATATAATTGATTGAGGGCTCGGGCGGATTTTTAAATACGATGACATCCCATCTTTTGGGTTCAATGAATTGGTAGATACATTTTAGAACGAGTATGCGGTCGCCATTGGCTACCGGCATTGCCTCAGCGGTCATAAGGTTACGGCTACACCTTGGGCAGCGAGAGGAAGGCACCGCTGTATTACCGCTCGGGCTGGTGTTTTGACGAGTCCCGTTTTGGTTCGTAATAAAGGTGGTAGGGCCTACTCCGCAGTTGCTACACAGCAGTTTAGACGGGTAGCGGCCACAGTTCGGGCAGCGGGTAATTGCCAGAGAAACGCTGCCGGGGGGAACGGTATCCTCGGGCTTGCCATAGTCCTTCGGCACAAAACCATGGTCATATTCATATCCGCATTGCCGGCATCGCAAACGAAAATGGGCCCCTTTTAGCGTGTCGGCCATACTGCCGGTCGGAATGCGAAACGCCTCCATGACGAACGCCCGGAAGACAAAGGCCAATATGAAAGCGGTTATCAGCCATTCAAAGGTGTTTGCAATTTCAGCCGCCCTGTCTTTACTTTTCCGAGATTGCTTATCTAAACTGCTTTTATCGCTCTTATCTTGAGACATATACGCCAATCCTGCTCTAAGGTAAACTCTGCATCCTTTATATCAGAGTAAATGTATAAAAACTAAAAATATCGATTATGCCGATAAATCTTCTGTCGGTCAATAAACTATTTTGCTTTGCGGGCATTTTTACATAAGATTTTGTTAATCATAAGCTTATATTTAATCGTTTCAAAGAGAGGTTTTCCCGCCTATACTGCGTCTTTTCCAGAGTTGTTGCCGAATATCTCTGTACATAAGCCTCTTTAATATTTGAAGCAGTGTAACTATTCTCGGGTTTTTCATGGCCCGTGAGAGGGTGTCCAAAAAAATTTTGGAATCTGATGATTTTTATGTGAAATTTACTTGCCGTATAGAAGTCTTTGTTGTATAGTGAGTTGTGAAGTTTCGAAATTTGCACTTTGTCGGTTAGTCTTGCGGTCGACAAATGCAATTCTTGCTCTGGAAAGCACTGCTCAAGCGGCCGCAACCAAATCGTCAAAATGCGCAGAGGTGTGTGATGAGCTGTTGGATGGTTAAAGAAAACCGGTATATTATGCAGCAGCTTTTTAATGTAAACAGAAACCAGTTTCCTAATTGCTCTTTCCTGAAATGAGGTAGTCTATGGCGACAATTACAAAGAAGGAACTTATTGACCGAATTGCGGAGCGGACACAAGCAAAAAGAGTGACAGTCAAGTGCATAATTCAGGCTTTCCTTGATGAGGTAACAAGGGAACTGTGTGAGAATAACCGTTTGGAATTCCGCGATTTTGGTGTTTTTGAAACCAGGACCAGGGCCGCAAGGGTTGCGCAGAATCCGAAAACTCTTGAGCGCGTCGAGGTTCCTGAGAAACGAACGGTTAAGTTTAAGATGGGCCGGCTGATGAAGGAAAACCTTTGCGCTCCTGTCGTAGAATCAGCCAAGGCGAAATAAGTGTACTGATTGAACAGCCATCGTCCACAACAAAATGCAGTCAGTTCCAGCAATGAGCCGTCTGCTATGAATTGTGTGGCGAGCAGCGTATAGTCGGTGTTAGTTAGCAAAAGGAGTGTTTTATGTTAGAGGGAAAAGTTAAGTGGTTTAACCCGCGTAAGGGTTTTGGATTTATCGCTACCGATGATGGCCGTGATATTTTCGTCCACTATTCAAGTATTTCAGGTGATGGATATAAAACTCTTGTTGAAGGCGATTCTGTCACTTTCGAAATTGTCGAGGGTGACAAGGGACTGAGAGCTGAGAATGTAGTTGCCCAATCGGCCTCAGAAAGTAAAGAAGAGTCGTAAAGCGAAGAAAAGTCGTAAGGCTGTTTTTAATCTCGGGCCCGATGGGAGGTTACATAACTAACCTTGTTTTCATTCCCTTAACCGCCTGATTTAGAACCAAACGACAATAGGAGTCTTCAGTCGTCTTGTATCGCCCTAAGCATGGGTGCAAAGGTTATAGAGTTCTCCATTCCACCATCGAGATATACAAAGATTTAGAATACATAAGATATATGAGCTATGATTGCCGGAGAATATCAATCGGGTCTGGACTGTAATGTCCTTGTGCTGAACAAGCACTATATGGCGATCCGCATAGTCGGCGCCAAGCGGGCGTTTTCCCTGCTGTTCCGCGACCTTGCCGAGGTCGTCTCTCTCGAGGATGGTCGATATTCCAACTACGATTTCCAGAACTGGTGCGAGGTAAGCCTGCTCAAGCGTGATTTCGAGCCGGATGGACACGATTGGGTTTCGACGGTAAATTTCCACATCGCCGTGCCGCGAATCATTCGGCTGCTATTCTACGACCGTCTGCCGCGAAACGAGGTCAAATTCAACCGCCGGAACATCTTCGCCCGCGACAAGAACCATTGCCAGTATTGCGGCAAGCACTTCCCGACCAGCGAATTATCGCTCGACCACATAATCTCGCGGAGTATGGGCGGCAAAGCGACCTGGGAAAACATCGTTTGTGCCTGCCCGGCCTGCAACGTCAAAAAAGGCAGTCAGACCTTAAAACATGCCGGCATGAAGCTCATCAAAAAGCCCATCAAGCCCCGGCACAACCCTCTCGTCCACGTCCATCTCGGCCACCACAGATACAAAAGCTGGAAACAATTCCTCGACCATGCATACT
>JBARRE010000356.1:0-4839 GCA_049644065.1 Sedimentisphaerales bacterium
ATACAGAAGACAGGAGACTTTGCCTTTTATTATTTATTATTTACTATTTATTATTTCTCTGTGGCCTCTGTGCCTCTGTGGCTATGAGTGCTATTTGAAAAAACAAAGCCAATGTTAATATGGGCAAAGTAGCACAATGTCATTAATAGTAAGGAGTTATGGAGAATTTGGTGGTTTTGGACGGTTTTGGGTAACGAAAAACAAAGCCAATCAAAGCCAAACAAACCCAATCTCAGTTAGCCCCCAGACCTGCTCTGGGGGTTAAAGACCTAAATTGAAAAAACAAAGCCAATTTCCGTCAAAAATGCCCTATCCAATTGCTTGCGATGGATTTATTTGAGCTTTATCAGGGCGACCCAGTCTTTGCCCGTTTCGTTGGGCGGTTGGCCGATGGCGGCTTGGCCGGGGCCGGTTATTTCGGTTTTGGAGCCGGTTTGAAGCTCCCCGGCGGTGCGCGGGTTGTACCATTTTACGGTGAAGGTTGCCGATTGGTCGCCCATGTCGAGTCTCGTTGTGCCGCCTGCCGGCAGGTATACGGCGTAAATTTGGCCGGACCTGGCGAAGCAATAGGCCTTCTCAGCCGAGATTAAGGTGTCGTCCGGAGCCATCTTCCAGAAGGGCAGATGTTTATGGAAAAACTCAAGCGCATAACGCGTCTGGTCCCACATAACGTCGCGCGTCCGCCAGTCCTCGCAGTTGATGTCCATGTGCGGAAAACGGTGGCCGAAGTACCATTCCACCCCCGACCCGCCGCCCATCAGATTGCCCCAAAGCGCCAGTTTTCGCGGCCCATCGTGGTCCGGGTCGTCGGCGTCAGGCACAACGCCGTGGCTCGCGGGGGCCTGCTCGTCGCCGAAAATAACCCACTTGCGCCCCGCCTCGGCCGAGAGCCGCCGAAGAGCGACGGCATCGCCGTGGTAGCGGTCCAGCCCGCTCTGGATCGACGAAGCTTCGAAGCCCGAATCGCCCAGAATGCCCTTGTAGAACTCAGGCGACTTATTATTGTGCGTATGCACCGTGATCGGGTGGTCGTAGGGATCCAGAGTTCGAATGTACGCGGCGATTTCCTTACGGTCCTTGTCGGGCGTGTTGTTTTCCTCGCCGAGGTTCCAGATCGCGGCCAGGTGGTGGCTGAACCGCGCGATAAGTTCGCGATAGTAAAGCTTACGTACCGGATTCAAGCCCGCGGATCCGCCCAAATTTCGGTCGTTCTCGGTCTCCTGTGTCACGAAGTGCAGCATAATCCCCAGGCGGTCCATGTGATCGAAGACGATTTCCCACTGGTCGAGTTTGCTACAGTCGAAGCGGTCGCGGACTTTCGAGGTCGTCCACATCCACGTGTCGCGCCCGTCGCCCCCGTCCAGGTTGTAAGTCAGGAAATAGACGCTATTCATGCCCTCCGAGGCCAGGTAGTTCAGTGCTCCGACGATGGCTTTGCCCTTGTCGCCCTTCCACGTGGGGTCGCCGGCCTTCCAGTCCCGCAAGTGCGCTTCGTACTTGTGAATAAAGGTCCCCACGTCTTTGTAACTGCCCGAGTCGGCGCTCGCATCATAAGTGTCGTCGAAGTCGGCGTAGGCCAGGAAGTTTTCGGGGCTGTCGGCGCCGCCTTTGAGGTAATACTCGCCGTTACCGGCGTATTTCAGATAGTGCTCGCCGACGTACTGGAGCAGGCCTTTGGCGCGGTGGTCCCGGCCGGTCTTGTCACTCGGAGCGATTTCAAGTGTCCGGGTGACACCATCGAAAGCCGTTGGCGAGCCAGCCTTTGGATCACTCGAAAGAGCAATGTCGGGTCCGGTACGAAAGGATGCGGCATAGGCCCATTGGCCTGTTTCATCCGGCACAAAGTGCACTCTCCATTTGTTGCCGGCTTTGGCGCCGGTTTCGGCGGCATTGCCGTCGGCGGCGTAATAACCGGAGACGACGTATCGTTTTTGGCCCTTAACGAAGGCAACGGTCAGGCGATAATCCCGGAAGGGATTCGGCTCGGCGTTTTCGCCGGTCTCCGGGCCGTTAAAGGTAAGCGTCACCTTGTGCCATTTTTTCAGTTCGCCCGTAACTTCGCATTTATTGGCCGCGCCGAAGACACAGAGATCGGCTGCAAGTACAGAACATAACGCAATGATTAGAATCAATCGATACCGTTTCATATTTCTGCTCCTGATAAATGAGTGGCTAAGTTGTGGTATGTTATACGGCGGCCACGAAGATTTGCAACAGATTTTTCAACCGCAGATTTTGCAGATTGCTCAGTCCGTGCCCAACCGACAAACCCGCGCACAAAAAAAGGCCGAGACAAAAGACCCGGCCTATAGGAAATCACCTTTGTTTAGAGGGTGCGCATATCTACGTAGTCCGGCGGGATATTCGGCTCCAGAAAACTCGGATCCAACTCCACATCCCACTGGAACTGATCCATGACCCACTCAGATGACATCGCCTTGCCCTCCGCCTCACCGCTCATTTTACTCTCGAACAGAACGGGATATTTCGTTTCCACGTTGACCCACAATCGGAATTCCACTTCCAGACGGTTGACCGGTCCAGGCAAGGGGCCCAGGGCAGCCGGATCGGTCGTTTCGATGCCTTCGCACAATACGCCCTCGATGGTTTTCTGCCCGAGTTCTCTGTGCTCGCCGGACAGGATCCTCTGAACCAGGTACCTGGGATTTATCCAGTCATCGTGCTGCTCCAGGAAGAATTCATTTTTGCTTTTTTGATACGTATGAGAAATGTAGTGCTTGTGTTTGTGATAGACGCCTGTGAGAGTCACTGTATCGGAGCCTGAGTAGTCGTTGTAATAGGTGTGGGTGATCTGTCCTTCTTTGTAAAAGTCCTTTCGGGAGTATCTCGGTGAGGTGTACGTGATTGAGTAGTCGGTTTCATCTGAGGGCTGAAATGAACTGGTCTCTCTACAGCGGACGACGCTGCCCCTGCTGGCTTCGACTTTCCTGGCGACTTCGGCCCAGACCACGCCGGAGGTGTTTTCGGTGCCTATGAATTCAAATAATCCCAGAACGACCAGGGCGATGATCACCGCGGCGGCGGCTAATTTTGTGATTGGACTTTTCATGATTGTTCTCCTTATATTCGGCTTAATTGCAGCCGACTTTGTGTTCTTTGTTTTCTCGTGTGCTATCAGTACTTTATTGAGCACGGTTTCATCCATCCTGGCATTCGTACTAATAGCCGCGTTCTTGAAAAACTTTTTTACATCTTCTATTGATTTCATTTTTACACTTCACTATTCAATATTGACCGCAGTTTATTCAGGCCGTACCGATATCGGCCCTGGATTGTATTGATTGATGCGTTCCGGAGTTTGGCGATTTGCCTGAACGTCATGCCGCCCTGCATGTAAAGGCCAATCACCTCACGTTGCTCGTAAGGTATCTGAGCCATCGCGTTTCTCAGCAACTCCAGCTCTTCGCTCAAGATGGCCCATTGTTCGGGCTTTTCTGCGTCGCAGATGGCACAATCTGCGTCCTCGATGACGGATGCTTCGTGCCTTTGCCGGTCACGCTTTGCGTTGCGAATCCGATTGGCAACGCAAGTGGTCAGATACGTCTTGAGATTCCCGGCCAGGCGGATTCTTGCCGCCGACTGGGCGAAGCTCACAAAAACATCCTGCACGACATCTTCGGCGGTATTGACATCGTTTGTCAGAGCCACGGCCAATTTGAGCAGATCGTTCTTGTACTTTTCATAGATCCGGCGCAGGGCGTCTCTATTGCCGAGCTTGAATTTCCAGATAAGCAGCCTGTCTTCTACCATTTACCCCAACGCATCATAAGAAAGATCTTTCTTCACTTATAGCACACCAAGACCACCTGTTTTAGTATATGTAAAATCCTTCTTTTTTGCCACTTTTCGGGTTATTTGCCGGAAGGAATGGCTCTGCCCACAAGAGCGCAGAAAAAAGGCCGAGCCAAACAGGCCCGACCTCGTACTATCATTCTCAGTTAGATTCTCCCGGGGCCGCTCAGTGACGGATTCCAAGGAGGCCATCTACGCAAGCGGAATCAACTTCATTCACCTCGAACCCGGCGAGATCAAGCCCGAACAGTGATTCATCCAATTCAACGTCGAAAACAATGTCACTGTAGATAATCTTTGATGCCATTTGTGCCCGGTGATTTGTGGCAAGAAATTCGATTCGAATAGGCAGTCGGGTCTGAGGATCAAGCCAGACAAGCGCCTCATCATCTCCGTACTCTTCGGTCAGGCGAAAACCTATCGCCTGCTTTTGTCCTATCCGGCGTCGGCCTATCTGCTCAGCAGAATGCCTGGACACATCCTTAAACTCGCTCAAGGTCTCATATAGGTCCGGAGGTTCCTCCTGGATGAACCTTATTATCTTAGCTGTCTTCTTCGCAGGATTGATGAGGATTAGCTTTCCCCCGCGGCGGTCTAACAGCCAACCCTTTCCATCCGGTTCTTCAGCTCTGACGTAATATGGTTCGAGCGCCATCATCCGGACAATTACTCCCGTAGCTGGGAAGATGACCTTACATGTTAACGTTTTATATTTCCGGGCATTTCCAAAAACATTCGCGCAGGCGGAAATTGTTTTGTCAATCGAACTGTCGAATTGCAGTATGGCGATAAAGGTTGCTATAACTATCACCACGGCAGTGGCGAGTTTCGTAGTTTGGCTTTTCATAATGTTTGGCCATCTTGAAATGATGACAGTGAAAGGCCGGGCTAAGAAGCCCGTACGTGTTTAGCCTGGCATTGGCGTGTCGGCCAAAGGTAGATGGGAACTGAGATATTCTACAAAATCTACCGTTTGTTGTTGGCACGTGGCGCCTATGCTTGAGAGAATCTGCCAGCAGTCTCGTC
>JBARRE010000357.1:0-7517 GCA_049644065.1 Sedimentisphaerales bacterium
GCATTGATTGAAGGCCGCCGTTGACGATCGTCTCCTCAGTATAAGAAGGAGTTGTTTCATCGCCGACAGCCGATCCGGTGCCATTACCAGGAACGTAACCGGGAGTACCCGGCGCGCCGGCTCCAAGTCCATCATGCCATGCAAACCAAATCTGGTTCTCACCGGCATCGTAGTCCTCGAAATCGTCTATGACAAAGAAATCACCCGTCGTAAAGCTCCAGACATTGCCTGCCCAGGGACTATCGGGATTGCCGTCGTTGACCTCATCGATCCGCCAGTAGTATGCGGTATTCAATGTAAGTATGCCGGGATCGTAGCTCTCCTCGCCGAGGGCCTTTGGACCCTTGTATTCGGGTGAGGCTGTTGTGGCATTGGCCACGACATCTGCATCCGTGCCGAAATACACCTCGTGCGAAGCGGCGACGGCCCCCGCATCCCAGCTAAGAACAACTGACGGCTTTACACCCACGGCGCCATCGGCCGGATTTGGACCACTGACGGCGCCCAGAGTAGTGAAACTCCAGACATTACCTTTATACGTATCGAAGCCATCGAACTCATCGACACGCCAGTAGTAGGTCTTAGCGAATTTCACTGAATCGGGAGTATATTTCGTTACTCCCTGGAGAAGACCGCCGGTAGCGTTAGCCACAGTATCATAATCATCTCCGAAATAGACAGCATGCAATTTTGCACCAAAACCTGCCGTCCAGCTAAGCACTACATTAAGGTCGACTGACTCGGTACCTTCCGCCGGGTCAGGGTAATAGGCTATTTTGGGTTGAACCGTGAAGCTCCAGACGTCGCCTTTCCACGGACTGGCTGAGTTGGCATCATTAACTTCATCGATTCGCCAGTAGTAAGTCGTGCCATTAACAAGACCGTCCGGATAAGCATAGCCGGGAAAGCCGGCAACATAAAACATTGTATTCAATTCCTGGTTGCCTCGAAATGTATCGCCGGTGCCGTCATTAACGTCGTCGAAATTATCGCCCATGTAAACATCGTGAGAGACCGCGAAATCTCCCGCCTTCCAGGAAAGAGTCACCCATGTATCCAGATGCAGTGCACCATCCTCCGGGCTGGGATTCGTAGCAGTTGGAAATGCACCGGCACTGCTTTGCATAATAGCCTGAATCTCTTCATGGCTTAATGCCCGGTTGAAAATCATCAAATCATCAATGAGGCCGTTCCAGAAGCGGTCTGTATTTTGAGAATTGTTTCCGATAAAGAGAGGATAGCTGCTGAGAGTGATCTGTCCGGTGGAAGGTTCGGATGCGTCCAGCTCGCCATCTGCATACACGTAAAAAGTCGTGCCATCGTATGATGCCGCAATATGGTGCCACTGACCATCGTCCACCGGAGTTACCCCGAAGAGGTAGTCCCCGGAGGTGCCTCTCATACCGCACTCCATGAAGTTATTCAAGCCCGCCCTCGACGTCCTCCAGGAGTCGTCGCCTCTGGAGAAGACCGTATTCCACTCCCTGTCAAGTGCGACAACCTTAATCCAGTAAGTGAAACTTATCTGGTCGGTAATATCGAACTCCGGAGGATCCCCACAATCCACATAGTCGTCAGTACCGTCGAGGCTTATTGCCTGGCCGAAAACGCCGGCCTCATAGGTTGGGCCACCCATTTCCGTGCCGTGGAGGTTATTGCCGGAGCTGTCGGTGGCGTCACCGTCAAACCGGTACCAGGCTACAAGATTGGGATCAGCGGCGGTGGCTATGCCGGCAGGAACCATGCTCAACACAAAAACCAAAGTAGTCAAACAAATCAATTTTCTACACATAATAATCCTCCTTCAGAAAGGTTTTGAAAAATTAGGCCTTGTTTACACACCAAAACGACTGAGAATTCTTTAATTTCATTTGTATGTACTGAAGATATGTATTTTTTATACGACTTGACCTCCTTCCTTACGATGCCCGGATTGGACAGTTATTCAAAACGTGAAAATCTCAAAATAACTGATAAAAATCCATCTGCTGCAGGACAAAACACCCACAGAGGCTGCTAATTTTATTTATACCAGATTAAACACCTTCGCGTCAAGGAAAATGTCCTCATTATGTGTGAGTAAAAAAAATCACCGAGGCCTATACCGAATCGAATCGGTATAGGCCCTGAGGTGATACAAATCCGTAGCTTCAATTGCTACATATAATCCAGCTTACGGTTGCGGCTCTGGTTCCGGAGCCGGTTTAAGCAGCCGAATGTCATCAATGTACATCTTTCCTGCACCGCCGGGAATGGTCATATTGCCTTTGCTGCCCAGGCCAATCGCTATTTTGTCCACGTTGGTCAGAGTTATGCCCTGATCGGTTAAAGACTGCATGGGGATGACCCATTCCGTCCAGGTGTCTATCTGTGCTGCAGCCGGATCGTCATGGACCACTACAGCAGGTGCTCCGGCACTGTTGGAGACCGCCACATAGAGTGGCTCTGCATCGTTGCTGGCTATACCGATGTCCTGGTTCGTCCACTGCGAGCCAACCGAGCCGGTAGTCGTGACATTACTGAATACAGCCTGGCAGGTCAGAGCCGCATCGTGACTGGTAACCGCCAAACCGATATAGACATTTGTACCCATTTGAATGGGTTCGGCCACACCCAGCTTCTGCCATGTAGAACCATTGGCTGAACTGTACGCCGAGAAATTGCCGGCCAGGTCACGCTCTATCTTGATCCAGTACGGAGCGGTGATTCCACCGGGATCATTGTCGGAGGCACTGGCACCGGCCGTCTCGGGGCGTCGCTGAAAGGAAACGCCGGAACTTGCGCTAACGACCATCATAGCATGTTTCGAATCCGCGTTCAACGACTCACGAATCATCACACCCGCTTTGGCCCAGGCATTCGTGTCATCGACGCTTTCAACTCTGGCGACAATCGAACCGGTGCCGGACAGCGTCTTGAAGGCGTAGTGGAACTCGTCGTGATACTCGCCTGCTCCAGGCCCAACATCCCAGATATCTGCACCGGAGCCGGTCATCGTATATGTACCGGTCGGGCCCTCGACAAAGCTGCCGACGGATGCCGGGTTGCCTCTGAACCACAGCGACAAATCTGTGACGCCTTCTTCGGTCCAGTCTCGCTGATCTGTCAACGTCAGCTCCACCTCCGAATACTTCGAGAAGCCCTGCTTGTTGTTGTCGTAGGAAATCGGCATTGACTGACTGCCGCCGTTTACGATAGTCTCCTCTGTATAAGAGTTAGTGGTTTCATCGCCTACTGCGGCACCGGTACCGTTGCCGCCGAAGAAATCGGGGGTACCAGGCGCGCCAAAGCCAAGCCCATCATGCCAGAATGCCCATATCTGGTTGTCGTTGGCATCGTAGATCTCGAAATCGTCTATGACAAAGAAGTCACCAGTCGTAAAACTCCAGACGTTACCTGCCCATGGGCTATCGGGATTGACGCCGTTGACTTCATCGATCCGCCAATAGTACGCCGTATTCATTACAAGCTTACCGGGATCGTAGCTCTCCTCGCCGAGGGCCTTTGGCCCCTTGTATTCAGGCGAGGTTGTCGTTGCATTCTTGACGGCGTCCGCATCCGCGCCGAAGTACACCTCGTGCGAAGCGGCTACAGCTCCCGCATCCCAGCTAAGAACCACCGACGGCTTTACGTCCACTGCGCCATCTGCCGGATTCGGGCCACTGACGGCGCCCAGAGTTGTGAAGCTCCAGACTTCGCCTTTATGAGTAGCGCCACCGTCGAACTCATCGACACGCCAGTAGTAAGTCTTAGCCAGATTAAGCGGGCCGGGATTGTAATTCGCAGTACCAGCAGGAACACCCATGGCAGCGTTGCTCACCTCGTCGAAATCTTCGCCAAAGACTATATAGTGCAATTTTGCGCCGAAACCTGCCGTCCATGTAAGTTGCACATTCAGATCGACAAATTCCGCACCTTCAGCCGGATCGGGGCTATAGGCTGTCTTGGGTGGAACCGTGAAGCTCCAGACGTCACCCTTCCATGGGCTGTTCGGATCGGCGTCATTGACCTCATCGATTCGCCAGTAGTATGTCGTGCCATTAACAAGACCGTCCGGATAAGGAAAGCCTGGGAAACCGGCAACAAAAAACACGTCGGTCTGGTTGCCTCGGGACGTATCGCCGGTGCCGTTGTTGACATCGTCGAAATTCTCCCCCATGTACACATCGTGTGAGACCGCAAAATCTCCCGGACGCCAACTTAGCGTCACCCACGTATCCGCATGTATGGCGCCGTCGGCCGGGATTGGAGAAGTGGCAATGGGAATGCCTGTCCCGATCATAATGCTTTTAATATCCGCCTCCGTTAGAGCCTCGTCGTAAACGCGCGCATCATCGACTATGCCGGTGAAAAACTGTGCTGCCGATGCGTGTCTTCCCAGTTTCAGGGTGTTGGTATCGGCATTCGGAGTTCCCGACGGAGCGCTGTTGTCCGTGATCAGGACACCATCTCTATACGCAATGAGATTTTCTCCGTCAAAAGTCGCAGCCAGGTGATACCATGTGTCGGCCTCTAATGGCTCGTATTTGGCGGCGTGCCATGTTCCTCCGACGTTTATGGCGGCTGCTCCCCGGAACGTCGCGTCGCCGTGGTTCCAGTTGAACTGGTAATTATTCTCCTTGTGGACAGGCCCGCTCGGTGCGTCACCAGAAGGAGCGGCGGGGCTTTTAACCCAGGCGGCGATGGTCCAGTTAGCCAGGTCATCCGTGTAACCGGTGTCCACGTGGTCGTCACCATCAAAATCCAGCGCCCCGCCGAGCCACCCGGCAACCCACTGCGGGTCACCGTTTAAGGTGCCGTCGCGACCGTTGCCACTTGAGTCGTAGGCGACGTTGCCGGAGCCCTCATCGAGCTTCCACCAGCCCATGAGTTCCGCCTGAGCCGCGCTCGTCAGAAACAGGCCCAGCACAAAAACAAAACAGACCAGACAAATCAATTTTCTGCACATAATAATCCTCCTTTATAAAAGATTGATAAAATTAAAAAAGACCGGTAAAGATTCTTGCTTTTACAAAATCCGGCAGTACGTTTGCCCAGAAATATTTTATGCCGTTTGATACTACCTTTTTCATTCAACAGCAAACCATGAATTATTGATGTAAGAATTTTCACTCCGAAGCATACAACTTCGGCGGTCTTATTTGTTTTCTTGTTAAATATCGACAAATAAATTCTATTCCGGATGATTTCAAATAGCCACAGGTTCTTAATACCCTATTTTTACTATATTCGCCACCTTTTTGTCAAGTATATGTCGGCATATTTTTCTCAGAATCGATAATATTATGCATTTACGTCAAAAAACAGGTGGATATTGAGGAAAAAATGCAGTTTGATTTGGTTTAACTTGTCAATAATTAGCGAGTGATTTCAGCAAATGAACCTTAAAATTGATAATAAGGGCGAAAAACAGTAAAAAAGACAGATTTTTTGAAACCAATTGCATAGAACCAACGACTAATCCACCAAAGGCAGGAAGAATAGACTTGAAGAAGGGCTAACTAAAGACCAGTCTTTTGTATTGGCAAAATCTAAAAGACCAGCAATAATGCAATAAGAGTAAGCTAATTGAATAAAAGAGGTTCCAGTTGAAAGGAGTAAAAATGAAAAACCATCATTTCGCAAAGGTCTCTTTGGGCTGTTTGCTGTGCCTGGTCATGTTTATGACCGGTTGTATCTCTATCGGCGGTTGCACAATGCAGGCAAAATACGAACGAACCGTTCAATTGTCAGCGCCTCTGTCGCCCGGCTCGGCATTCGAAGCCCAGACCCAAAACGGCTCAATCACAATCAATGGTGCCGACGTTGCCGACTGCAATATGACAGCCACTATTGTCGCCCGAGCGGCGACGGATGAAGAGGCCCAGGAGCTTGCTGAAAAGGTAAAAGTGACGCTTATCCCCTCCGGCAACCGCCTAATCACCAAGATTGACAAACCCACCCGCCTGATAAACAAATCCGTGAGTGTCAGTCTCGACGTCGAATTGCCGAATCAGACCGACCTGGAGCTTCTCACCCACAACGGTGGCGTAGTATTGTCAGATATCACAGGCAAGATCAATGCCACAACGCACAATGGAAAGGTAGCAATCGAGAATGTTACCGGCACTACTGCACTTAAAACTCATAATGGTTCTGTTACCTGCAATGAAATTTCAGGTGATTCGAAACTGAGCTCACATAACGGCAAAGTAAAGGCGTTTTACTCCGAATCCGCCGCATCCATCTGCAATATATCGATGATTACCCATAACGGGAGCATAGAATTGGCTACTCCACCTGATTACTCCGCCAAAGTTAAAGCTTCGACTCATAATGGCTCAATAAACACAGACCTGCCTATAACAGTAACCGGAAAAGTGAGTAAGAGTAAACTAACCGGAACGATAGGGGCGGGTGAGGGCGAACTGTACCTTGAGACCCACAATGGCTCGATTAGAATAAGATGAGGCTAAAGGGGAACGAAAATGAACAAGCGATATAGGATGCTCAAGGTTATAAGCTGCTACTTGTGCCTGCTTGTAATTATTTCCGGCTGCGATATCCAAATAGGCGACTGGGGACAGGCCAAATACGAGAAAACGGTTCAACGGCAGGCACCCCTTAGTCCCGGCTCAAAACTATATGTCGAAACCAGTTCCGGCTCGATCACAATCACCGGCGGCGACGTAACCGAGTGCAGCATCATAGCCGAAATATGCGGGAGGGCCCCCACTGAAGAAGAAGCACAGCTATTAGTCGAGCAGGTAAAGATAGAGCTTGAGACAGTCGGAAATACACTAACCGTAAAAGCTGAAAAACCACCGAGCAAAAACAGACGCTCAGTAAGCATCAGCTACGACATAACCGTCCCGAAACAAACGAATATCGAATGCGCCAGCTCATACGGTGCGATTGAGCTTGCCAATATCGAAGGAACCGCAAGCGGCAAAACTTCCAGCGGCTCTATTGAAGCAAAAAATATCGATGGCTCGGTTAATCTGGATACATCTTATGGCTCCGTTAAATGTCGGAACATTACAGGGGACATCATTACAGTTAAATCCAGCAGCGGTTCGATTACCGCCGAGATTATTAAAGGCACTGCTCAATTGACGACATCCTACGGCTCTATAACCTGCACGGATATGTCGGACGGAGATATTAAACTTAAAACCAGCAGCGGCAAAATCAAGCTCTCAAATTCCTCTTTCAGCGATTGCGATGCGCACACATCCTACGGTTCAATCGTCTCCAAGGAGCTTAAAGGCAAGTCAATTAAATTGCACTCGGGCAGCGGGGGTATCAACATGACGGAATCCTCCGCAGATACGACCAGCCTATCCACCTCGTACGGACGTATCACCTGCCGGCAGATTACAACAAACGACATTACCGCCAAATCCGGCAGCGGCAACCTCGATATCGCTTGTTCGGATTCGACGCCGAACGAAATCGTTGCAGACTTAGTCACTTCATACGGGAGTATCGACTTCGCCGCACCGCACAACTTCACTGGTCAGGTCGATCTGTCAACC
>JBARRE010000358.1:0-9835 GCA_049644065.1 Sedimentisphaerales bacterium
ATGTCCAAGGGTGTGAATCACGAAAGGTTTTGGCATGACGCGCATTAGGAGAGAATTACAGGGATACGCCTGTCCCATAGGGGGTACATTTTTTGGGTCTTCCTCTCGGCCTCAATGTTGAGAAGCAACTTTAGCCGTCTTGCGGTTGTTTGCATCCAGTTGGTATCGCCAAATATAACCAATCGACGGCCCTTGGTCGGATACTTGAAGAATCAGATGATCAAATAGCAAATAGTAAATCGAAATTAGTAAATCCAGCAGTGTTCCGAGCATTTTCTCTCAGTCATGACTTGTGAGTGTATATACTGTAAGATTCTTTATATATGATTTTGATGATGGAATAAGCAGGCTGGCAAGATAACCGAAACTGAGCTTCGGAGTCCAGGGGAACATCCTGTTGAAGAGCAACACTCTGTACATCAACGGCGGCGCCCCGGTGGGAATCGTGGCACTGGACGCACTTGACGGCGGCAGTCCTCGTATGGTCTCCAAACTCGAAGCGGGAATGGAAATGTTTCTGGAGCCCGGCGACAAGCCATCGTGCACCGGTCCCGAGCTGTTCTCCCACGAGCGTGCCAGGACGACCATTTTCAAGCGTCACCAGGGTCGCGTCTATTTCCAGACGTCCGGCCGGCACATTGCCCTGATCGACGGCCGCCTTTTCTGCTCGCGCGATCCGCAGGCGTTGGACCGTATCGTTGACTTGATGAACAAATATCCGAAGACAAGCGGGAAAATCCTGGACGTGATGCAAGTGCCCCTGGACGATTCGGTCCTCTGGGCAGGCACGACAAGGGACGTGTGTGGCCTGGCTGTCGGTGCCGACGGACTTGTGGCCCTTCACCATGATAGCGCCGAAGGCATCTCTATAGACGGCCGGTCGTTGTGGACCGTCCAGTTGCCCGCGCCTCCCGTACGGTGGGGCGCAGCGCTTACCAGGAAGGAGTGCGTGGCGACGCTTTCGGACGGACTTGTGGTCTGCCTGGTCAAGGATTCGGAGAAAAAATAGCGATCAAGTATCCCTGCGCTGGTCTACTATTCTTGCGTTTTTACCAGCGGTGACACGGTCCTGTTTATTGCGTTTGCGAATGGCGATTCCGATGCATAGGGCCAGCCCCCCATACAATACTAAGCAACCCAATAGAAACATTATCCATGCAGATAATGGCATTCGACATTCTCCTTATACATGATCAGATCTTTTAGGACGCTTCCATAACAGATAACCCAGGAACACCCAGAACAGCAAAGTTCCCCAACCACCGATCAATGTGGCCCATCGGGGATATCCGGCATACCCCTTGGTGATCTCTTGTGATAGATTCCCCACGAGTATCACCACCAGAATCCCAGGGGTGATATACCTTAATGCCCAGATCCACCACTTTCCGATCCGAATTTCCGACTGTGCGTTCAGATAATCACGGAACTCCTGAATCGGATAGAGAAAACCCACAGCAATACACTGAATTAATCCGGAGATAACCAGTCCAAAATCGCAGATCCATTTGTCAACAATGTCAAACCAGTAGAAGCCCCCTCGCGTAACAAAGAGTAGTGAAACTGGAAAAGCAAAGAGAACAAAAATACCTGCGAGTTTCTGTGGTGGGATATGCCATTTGTCATAAAATCCGGTAGTAAAGGCCTCTTGCAAGGCGAATGCAGAATCGATGCCCAGAGTCAGTAGAGCAATGAAAAAAATCAAACCAAAAAGAGAATTCAATGCTGGAAGCTGACTAATGGCAGTCGGAAAGGCAACAAAGGCTAATCCAGTTCCACTGGCCGTCACTTCTGAAACTGGTAATCCCTGTACCTTGGCTAAATATCCCAGCATAGAGAAGACTACGAATCCAGCAAAGAAGCTGGTTCCACAATTCGCGAGGCCTGTAATGAAAGCACTGTTGGTAATCTCGGCCTTTTTTCCCAAATAGGAACCGTAGCCAATCATGACGCCGGATGCCAGGCTAAGCGAAAAGAATATCTGACCGTAGGCACGCAACCAAATCCTGATGTCTGTAAGCTTGCTGAAATCGGGAGTAAGATAGAAGCGAATTCCATCTATAGCACCAGGTAATGTCAATCCGCGAATCAGGAGAATCACCAGCAGCAACATGGGAAGTGGGACCGTCACCATGACTACCTTGCTCACATTGCGTACACCTTTTCGCAGGATCAGGTAGATTGTCAGCCAGGTAATGGCCATCCCAATCACGAGTGAGAGGACCGGCCACCCCAATTCACCAGGACCTGAAGAACGCTGCAAAACGCTTTGGATAAAGAATATCTCTGGCTTATCGCCCCAAGACAGGGTCAAAGAATGCCATAGATAGACCCATGACCAGGCGAGAATCGTGCTATAATAGATCACAATCCCTGCGCTTAGTCCTGCGGCCCACCAGCCAAACCATTGAAGCGGTTTTCGAATTGCCCCAAAAGCAAGCGGCGCACCCTTTTGCATTCGCTGTCCTATTCCCATCTCAAGAATCAGCATAGGAATGCCGGCAGTAAACAAAGCCACAAAATAGGGGATTAAAAACGCACCACCTCCACTGGAATAGGCAACATACGGAAAACGCCAGACATTTCCCAGGCCCACGGCTGATCCAACAGCTGCCATTATGAATGAGGTTCTACTATGCCACTGGTCGCGAGCTTCTGTCATCGTCCTATTCTTTTTAGGTTACAACGATTAGATATCATACCTTACAAGGAAATAAAAGATACAAGAACACAACTCAAGATACAAGCTGCAATTCTACACCAAGACTTCAGCCTCATGCTGGTTTCTTCTTTCGTTCAAACAGCAATTAAAGCTATCGTTACCAGAAAACACGAGGTAGATCTCGCGTCCGTCCTCACTCATCCACTTGGCCGGGAAGTCTCCATGTTCCCCGGGGCCAACATCCCAACATTCGGTGTAGAAGGCTGTTGACCAAGGGCCCCACGGCTCAGGTGCATCGTACACGGCAAAGCCACCTTCGAATCGAGTGTCGCCACGGTCGCCACTGCCCTTCGGTGCTGGGATCTGCTGCCACCAAAGGTAACGACGCAGCGGGGCATTATAGGTCATAGCAGACCGAAGGCAGCAGTCGGTGTGATAGAATACCGCTCCCCGGCGCTTAGGATTACTGGTCCAGACTGCGTGGCCTACTTCGTCTATTCGTTTTTAACGGGGGCGCACTTTGATCGCACAAGGACGACCCTTTTGGCCTTCTCCAATTTCATACTCGACCTTCTGGTTTTCCTCAAGCGATACTCTGCCCTCTGACTGTATTTCTGAGTTATGGACAAACAAATCGTCGCCGCCATCGTCGGGAACGATAAAACCGTATCCCTTCCTTTCGTTAAACCATTTTACTGTGCCTGTATTCACGTGTTCTTCTCCTTAGGCTTCTGTATCAGCCGGTCAACTCTCTTCTATCGAGAGTACGCCATCGAAGGACTCGATGAGCCACATGATGCCTACTTGAGCATTTGTACGCCAGCCGTTCTTAAGAACTACCGATTCCCCCTACATAGCAGAGAATCGGTAGATGAACTCGACTTCTTTTTAATACAGACAGTTAATGCCTATAGATCCTGCGGCTTAACTGTACTACGTCGATTAGCCTTTGCCCTTGCTGCAGCTTCATCCAATATTGCACAAACCTTATCGCTAAGAGCAGCAATTGCATCTGATGATGTCATCATCTGTTTGCTCTTAATGTAAGCCTTAACCTTGCTTGCAACAACCAAAACTTCCTTGTCTGCCATTTTAGTACCTCCTTGTTAAATCAGGCTTTCATAATTCTTAGTATAAACACAAATCAGATATTCCAAGCAGTATTTTGATAACTTAGAGCATACTCTGCAATAACAAAACGAGGTGACAACACAAAATTCTGTTGTTGACGTCTGAACCTATGAAGCTTTTACTGCTCGCTTTGTCCAGAAAACCCAGAACGCCCGGCCCTTTGTTGTTACGAAGACTTGATGAAATGTCTCGGACCAGTCCTGCCAACCAGCGCGCACTGGGCCGCGAACAAGTGCCCCCAAGACGGCCCCATTTTCATGAGTTGCAAGACGTCAGAATTCTTCGATAATTCGTGGTCGAGTAGACGTAATATAGTTCTCTCATTTAGCATGATTGCCTCGCTCCGGTGATCTTGGGGACACCCCGTATGAATAGTCTTTCACTTACTTTCCGTGCTGCTCCATGTAATCCAGGGTCAGATAAGACAACGTTCTGACGCCCAGCTTCATACTGCTTTCATCTATATAAAAATCCGGAGTATGGTGGGGCGCGGCCTCCTCGACCTTTTTACCTTTCGGCATTCCGCCCAAGAATAAATACATACCGGGAACCTGTCGTTGGAAAAATGAAAAATCCTCTGCGCCCGTTATCGCCTTGATCAGCTTCACATTATCCCCGCCTGCGGCTGCCTGTAGCGAAGGCAACATCATGGCAGTAAGTTCAGGATCGTTGTACGTCACCGGATTGCCCGCCCTAATACGAACATCCGCAACCGCCCCCGCACTTTCAGCAATCTTTGTTGCGGTCAGCCGTATCTTTTCGTGGATCTTATCCCGCATCTCCGCATCGAGCGTCCGGATCGTGCCGATCATCTCGACTTCCTCGGGAATAATATTGCTTCTGACCCCGCCGTGAATGCTCCCAATGGTTATCACCGCCGCTTCTTCGGTCAACTTTGTCTGTCTGCTGATAATTGTCTGGAGCCCCATGATAATCTGGGCGGATACCGCAATCGGGTCGACCCCTGTCCATGGTGTGGAGCCATGCGTTTGCTTACCTTTGACTTTAATGCGAAGGCCATCCGAGCTGGCCATGATGCCCTGAGGACGATAGTTGATGGTGCCGACTTCCATTAGCGCCCAAATATGTAATCCGAACATCACATCGACTTTTGGATTTTCCAGAACTCCTTCCTTCACCATGAGCATAGCACCACCTTCTTCGCCTTGGGGGGCACCTTCTTCAGCCGGCTGGAAAATGAACTTTACACTTCCCATCAGATCCTTTTTCATGGAAGAAAGAATTTCCGCAACACCCATTAGCATAGCAATATGAGTATCATGACCACAAGCGTGCATCACTCCAACATCCTGCCCATTGTATTTGGTGCGCACTTTGGAAGCAAATGGCACATCGACACGTTCGGTGACCGGCAAGGCATCCATGTCAGCGCGAAGCCCGACTACCGGCCCGGGTCTGTCGCCTTTCAACAGGCCAATAACACCAGTATGCGCAACTCCGGTTCTTACATCCAACCCCAAATTTATGAGGTGTTCTGCAACCTTTTCAGCCGTCTTGAATTCCCTGTTTGAGAGTTCTGGGAACTGATGGAAATGACGACGCCATTTTATGACCTTCGACTCAATCCGATCCGCGGACTTGTCCACCTGTGTCTTGAACTTACCGTTCGCATATGCTGTTGTGAAACTTCCGACGATAAGTAAATACAATAAAATCCGCTTCATAGTCTCATTCTCCTTCTTCTTCGAGTTCCTCATAGATTGTAGCGATGCCTCTCTTCTGCTCATTAGTATATCTCACGGGACTCCGTTGGATTCTGTCCAGAGTGAGTTTATGATATTCACGGTCCGATCGACAAGGACATTTCCGCCTTCCGGACCAACCAGACTGCTGTGGACAACGGCGCTGTAGTGGCCTCCCCGAATTGCCTTCTCCGTGGGGAGATAAGTTCCCGGTCCCACCAATTGCACGATAAATGTCTGAACTGCTTTGCTGCGGGCTTTCATTCGAATCCCATAGTCAGTGAATAGCTCAAAGGAGTTTGTGCATATGGCGACATCTCCGATCCGCAGGACATGCAATTCCATCTCGTATGTTGGTTTCGGGTCTGTCCTTTGTCGCTTGAATCGGTTGACCGTCATCTCATACCATTTCATCCGCCGATACTCCCGCATGGCAGCTTCAGAATTCTGCTCTATCTGGGCAGCAGCCTTTTCGACCGCCTCTTTTGCTTCGGTGTATTCCGCTTCAGTGACCAGACGCATTGGCAGTCGAATCGTCTCTACTTTATGGATTAGAGGAACATCGGTGTGCCGGTCATTCTTGACAGCTTCGTAGGCATCGTCCACAGCTCTTACGATGCGGCGGGCAATCTCGTCCAAACGGTCCAGGCCGCGAAGCCTGCGCATTCGCTCATCGGCCTCTTTTCTGTACATCAAGTGTGGCGATTGATCGCCGGAAGCACCCGTCCAAGCCAATATGCATAACTGCTCACCATATCGCTTTCGCAAGGCTTCGCGTACCGGATGCCAGAAATCGGCGTTGACAGCAGACCTCGACTCGACTTCCTGCGAGGGGCAAGAGACGTTGACTACGGCACCTGCGAGCTTGCCTAAATCGTTCCAGAAAAACAACGTGTTGACATCGTGGTCCTCGTATCCTTCGAGATTCCGGAATTTAGCTATGTCAGTCTTGCCATACATCCGCGCTGAGCCGTCAGTGTATACTGCACGGCGATTATAGGCAACTACAGCATGGCTAAGTCCCCATGTAAAACTTCCCCCGCTTCGCCTGCTCCATGCCTGCACTATCGCGTCCGCGACTCGCTCAGCGAGGAAGGATCGATACTGTTCAACTTGCATTACTCCCTCTCCTGGAATGGGATATTTATCGAGCATTAACACGGGAGCTGTATGCGTGTGCGTACCATTGAGAAATAGCTTCCTGGTATCTAAATCCGGCAAACGCGCTTGTACAGCTTTGCGGACAAGTTCCAGAACCTCTGAGGGGATGTACAGCAAGTCGCACGAGACCATAATCGCCACGTCACGAGACAAACCCTCTTCACGAGATTCCAACGCAATCACATTTGCGGTGACCGGTGTTTCGACTGTTTTGGCGATTCGCAAAAGAAATTGGCCGGAAACAGCAACTGGCTCTGCGGGAGTAATATCAGCCACTGCCGTTCCAACCAACAATTCAGCGGCTAATCCTCCTTGCGGCGACAGAAGAATGTTAATAAGAAATCCGACTATGACAAGAGGTTTCCAAAACATCATGTCCTCCTTTCGATCTCATTATTCCTGAACCTTGTTGCGTTAGGTTAGCAGATTCATCGCGAAACTTCAACGGATAGTTAGCCCTGCTGAAGGACCCAACATTGATACTAAGCAGATTACTGGCTAGTGATTGGCTGTAATGCCAGCATTGTGGTTGGGTTTTAAGAAACAATGTCATTAATCAAGTAACACTACTTGAGACCGTAGAACTACTCCAAAAGCACGGAGCAAAGGAATAACCAGCTTTAAACAAAGCCACCTTTTTCAAGAGCTGAAAAACACCACAATTTTCGGGTGACTTTATGTCTCCATTTTGACACTATAGATACTGATTTTGCTCAAATCTACCGAAAACAAACATGAGATTTTAGCCATAAAATGAACATAACGTGTAAAATAATTCGTCATCGGCTTCAATGGCCGTTGCGAATTGTACCTAATTATCTGGACACATGCATTGGAAATTTAGCGATTTTACAATGGTCCGATGTCTGCGTGACAAGCGCACATTGTTTCTTCATTAAGAATACAATCTGCCAAATTTGTACCCCTGGCATATCTTCTTCTGTCATTCTTACCAATAAGAGGATTTTCCATATGCAAACAAAATTGTAGTATTGTTGGCGTTAGCGTTTCTCGCCGTTCAGGTACACATTTGACTTCTTTTTGCCGATTATCACGGCGATGTGTTGCCAGACGCCGGGTTTCAATACGCCGGAGAGGTCTTTCTGATGGCCGCCGATGATCACGCGCAGACTCAGGTTCGGCCAGCAATCCAGCAGGAAGCCGTCACTTTGTCCGCCGGTGACCTTGTCTAGCCATCCCTTGAAGCAGCTAGGTTAGCATTGATTCTGGCTATCGTCAAAACTATATAATGTACCCTTCGCGATTGAATTATTACGAACGTTAGCCCTTTTTCAGGAAACATGCGTTGGAAATTTGTTGTTTTTGCGGCGGTTCCATCTTGCCTTGACAATCGCACAAGATCCGTTTGTTGGTCTAACAAATGAAGTTTTTTTACGACACTCGAACTATTTGTTAGAAGGTCTTTTCTTACAGACGCAGCTTGAAAAAGCTTACATTTTCAGGAAGTATTTGGTATTATATTAGAGTAAGGCTCTGTTGCGTTGCTGAGTAAGTGTAACTGGGATATCTCAGACCATAGCTCTATTTGGAGATTTATGGGCTGTATAATTGAAATAATAGGTAAGACTTTAGAAGCGGGTGATTGAATAGAAAGAGTTTGTTTTTTATTAGTGACTGTTCTACTGTTGGGGCAAATAACGGCACAAGCCGACATTACCGCACCGGGTGATACTGTCCGTGGTGTTCCAAACGATGGCGATTGGCCTGCCAATGAAGCACCTTTCCTGGCAATCGATGATGACACGAGGACGAAGTATCTGCATTTCAAAGGAGATTTTAATCCCGATGTGGGTCCCACTGGTTTCCAGGTTACAACGTCTATCGGTGGTAGTATCGTCACTGGCTTGACTTTCACAACAGCGAACGACGCTCCGGGTCGTGATCCGATTGCATTTGAACTTTCTGGTTCTAATGAGAGCATAGATGGGCCGTATACGTTGATTGTCAGTGGCAATATCATCGATTTCATGCAAGGGACGGCGTGGCCGCGGCTTACCAAGAACACAACCCCGATTACATTCGGCAATAAAACGGCGTACGTTCACTATCAACTCTTATTCACGGCCATTCGAGGCCCAGTAGGTGGATCTGTGAATAGTATGCAGATTGCCGAAGTCGAACTATTGGGAAGCCCGGCTGGTGGATTGCCTCCCGATGTTGATGCTGGTGATGATCAGACAATCACCTGGAAGGGTGCTGGAAACACTATCGTACCGTTATATCCTACTATTTATGATGATGATCCATGTAACATAAGCCAAACCAATCCGGATTATTTAACAATTCTCTGGTCATCTCTGGGGCAACCGAGTGCGGATTTTATGGGTACCCAAACAAAATCCAATGCACAGGTCTTATTTCCTGAGCCCGGTGTCTATGAACTACAGCTTCAGGTCTGGGATGAACGTGGTCAAGAGGGCAATGATTTCATAACCATTATGGTTCTTGAGCCGGATTGTCCGTTAAGTGATTTGTCCGGGGACTGCAAAGTCAATTTTTCTGACTTGGTGGCTTTTGTCGAGCAATGGTTGAACCCTCCAGGCTGCTCGGGTTACCCCCTTGGATGTGCCGATCTGGCGGGTAATGATGGTGTCAATCTGATTGATTTTGCCCTTTTAGCAGAAAACTGGCAAGAGGACTGGACCGGTTCCCTTCGGGTAATTATCTCTCCGGTGGAAGCCGTTGCTGACGGCGCACAGTGGCGGTTGGATGGTGGAACCTGGCAAGACAGTGGCGACTTAGTGAAAAACCTTATCCCGGGGATTCATACAGTGGAGTTTAATATTGCAGGTAACTGGATCAGACCCCCAAGTAAGATGGTCCAAATTCATAAAAATCAGATGACTACTGATCGTGGAACATATGCTCAACTTCCGGATTCTGCTCTACTGATTAACGAAATCATGGCGGTCAACAATGGCACATATCCAACTAATGTCGAAGGCAAAGAAGTTTTTTCGGACTGGATTGAGATTTATAATGCCGGTTCGGAATCGATAAATCTGAAAGGTTGGAACCTGACGGATGAAGATAGTGAATTGACCAAGTGGCCTTTTCCCGATGTGTCTCTGGAACCCGATAGCTACTTGGTTGTCTATGCCTCGGGTATTGAAGAGGTTGATCACCCTGAAAATTATCCATATCAGGATGATTACGG
>JBARRE010000359.1:0-25376 GCA_049644065.1 Sedimentisphaerales bacterium
GTTTTGTAAATGATATTGCTCGGAAGTACTGATTTAAGAAAAAGCGGCCCCAACTTTCGGTTTCGCTGAATATCGGTGAGAACCGTGCAAAATCCGGTTCAGGTTAGATCTCAAAAAGATTTTTGAATATTGTCCATAAAGACAAGACAGAAATCAATAAGCCAATTAGAAAAGGGGCCTATGCCGAACTTATCGGCATAGGCCCCGCCCTTCGACTTCGCTCAGGGTGAAGAAAGCCTTCATGCCGAGCGGAGACGAGGCACACTCTTCAGCAGTCTGCCTCGGGTGATACAGCCGGATGTCGTCAAAGAACATCTTGCCGGAACCGCCGGGGATTGTCATGTTGCCCTGGGTGCCGAGGCCGATAGCAATCCTGTCGACGTTGCTCAGATTGATGCCCTGATCGGCAATAGCCTGCAGCGGAATAACCCACTCAGTCCAGGTGTCGATGTTCGCTGCGGCCGGATCTTTGTGGTACACGACCGCCGGCGTCCCGGAACTGTTGGACAGCGCCACATACAGCGGTTCAGGAGCATTGCTGACGATGCCGATATCCTGGTTCGCCCACTGCGTACCTGCCGTGCCGGTAATCGTGACATTGGAGAATACACCCTCGCATGTGGCTCCTGCGTTGTGAGCGGTCACTGCCAAACCTATATAGACATTTGTACCCATCTGAATGGACTCCGATACACCCAGCTTCTGCCATGTAGAACCGTTGGCTGAACAGTACGCTGTGAAAGTACCGGCCAAGCCACGCTCTATCTTCACCCAAGAAGGTGCGGTGATTCCGACGGTATCATCGTTGGCACTGTCACCGCTCGTCTCGATGCGTCGCTGGAAGGAAACGCCCGAACCGGGGGTAACGACCATCATCGCATGTGTCGAGTCCGCATCCAGCGTCTCACGAATCATCACGCCGGCCTTGGCCCATGGGTCCGTGTCACTGACGCTCTCGACTCTCGCTACAATCGAGCCGGAGCCGGACAGCGTCTTGAAGGCATAGTGGAATTCATCGGACTGATCCCAGATATCTGCGCCGGAGCCTGTCATCGTATAAGTACCAACCGACCCCTCGACAAAGCTGCTGACGGATGCCGGGTAGCCTCTGAACCACAGCGACAATTCTGCAACACCTTCCTCTGTCCAGTCTCGCTGGTCTGCCAGTGTATGCTCAACCTCCGAAGACTTCGAGTAGCCTTGCTTATTGTTGTCGTATGCAATTGGCATAGACTGGTTGCCGCCGTGGACGATAGTCTCCTCGGTATAAGAAGAAGTATTTTCATCACCGACGGCAGCGCCTGTGCCGTTGCCGGCAAAGTAATCCGCCGTCCCAGGCGTACCATAACCAAGCCCATCGTGCCATGTGAACCATATCTGATTCTCGCCGGCGTCATAGTCCTCGAAATCATCTATAACAAAGTAATCGCTCGTCATAAAGCTCCAGACGTTGCCTGCCCATGGACTATCGGGATTCACGCCGTTGACCTCATCGATTCGCCAATAGTACGTTGTGCTCAATGTAAGCTCGCCGGGATCATGGCTCTCCTCACCGAGGGCCTTTGGCCCTTTGTACTCGGGCGAGGTTTTCGTGGCATTCTTTACGACATCCGCATCCGTGCCGAAGTACACCTCGTGTGAAGCGGCGACTGCTCCCGCATCCCATCGCAGAGTCACTGACGGTTTTACGCCTACTGCACCATTGGCCGGATTCGGGCCGCTGACGGCGCCTTCAGTAGTGAAGCTCCAGATTTCGCCTTTATACGTTTCTATGCCGTCGAACTCATCAACACGCCAGTAGTAGGTCTTAGCGAATTTCAATGAATCGGGAGTATAGCTCGCCAATCCCTGAGGAAGACCATCAGTGGCATTATTCACAGCATCAAAATCGTCGCCGAAGACTATATAATGTAATTTTGCACCGAAACCTGCTGTCCAGGTAAGCTGTACGTTCAAGTCAATAAATTCAGCTCCGTCAGCCGGATCGGGTATGTAAGCAGTCTGAGGTGTAACAGTGAAGCTCCAGACGTTGCCCTTCCAGGGGCTGTTCGGATCCGCATTATTGACCTCGTCGATTCGCCAATAGTAGGTCGTGCCATTAACAAGACCGTCCGGATAAGCAAATCCGGGAAAACCGGCGACGTAAAAGTCATCAACCTGGTTGATTCGGAACGTATCACCTGCACTTTCGTTCACATCATTGAAATTATCGCCCATGTAAACATCGTGTGAGACGGCAAGCTCACCCGGTATCCAGGAAAGGGTCGCCCATGTTTGATCGAGGAATGCGCCATCGGCCGGGTCCGGTTCAGAAGCCTTCAATGGCGGCACGGGACCAATTCCGGCGACATAATCTCCTTCATAGACATAAACAAAATCCAACCAGAAGGGAGCTTCAGAGCCGGAACACAATATCTCAAGTTTTACATCATCGATCAGAACTTCTGAGGTATAGTGATACTCAGCCCACTCGGTTGTCAACTCAAAGTCTGTTGCTCCCCAGGCATTTATGGAATTATCCGTTGCTTTCAACTGTACGGTCAGGGGACGTGGTTCTTCCGCTTTGGCCCAGAAGCTGATAGTGTAGTCTTTGTCAATATCGACGTATATGGGTAGATTCAGCACAATGAAATACCAGTTGGTATCTCCTGTTGGGATAACCCGAAGGCTTCTTTTGCCGTCAATGAACTCGGTTTCATCGATTTCGACTGTGCTGTCTAAGCCACTTTCATAACCCCAAGTGGCCCATTGTAGCCATTCCGGGTCGTCTAAGATGACCTCATCCTCTTCAAAACTTGGATTTAGCGCTAAGTTCTCGACTTGTGCATGGGTTACAAGTGGGACAGCAAACAGCATAAAAACAAAGCAAGTCAAATAAAATCGTCTTTTATACATAATAATCCTCCTTATAAAAACATGGATATCTGTACTTTGGCTACATACCAAAGCGATTTACAGTGATTGTCACTTCTACAATATTTATTCAATATTCACCTTGGAGTTTTTTGGACTTGAGCCACCTCCTTTCTTCCAATGCACAGTACGGATTGTTCATTAGAAATCTATATAATATACTAATTTCATCTGCAGAGATGGTAAAACCATAGATGCTAGTAAGCTTATTTATATCAGATTAGCCGCCTTTCCGTCAAGTAAAATCGCCGGATTCACGTATTTATTGTTTTCATGATAGGTTCTGCGGAAAGACCGAACTTTTCAGTTTTGAGAAACGGCGTTGCACTTGACGTTTCTGTGAAGTACAGTATGGCTTTGACAAAATGCCAATCAGGACAGGTGTCCGGAAATTGTTGGAGGTTTTCAAATGTCGCTCAAAAGGACAGAACAGGCTTCAGGAAGTCATCAGTCAGCAGAAAATCAAGGTTTTCCACACAATGAGTCTAATCAGTGCTCTCGTACGGGCAGACTATCTGTCTGGGTCAGGAAGCGCCCCTGGCTGATATGGCTGCTTCCGCTTGCGGGACTGGCATCACTGGTATGGTTTCTGATTCGTGTGGTACCAAAGCCTTCGCGTGCGACGTACCCCTGCCAAAGACTGACTGCTCCGCTGGCGGGCGGTTTTGTGGTCTGGATTGTTGGACTGATCGGCTCAACTTTAGCATATCGCAGAGCGAGGCGACTGCTGCAGAAGTCACAATATGTGCTGGCAGGGATTTGTGCCGCAGCGGCTGTCGCCATCGTATGGTGTGCAGTCTCCGTCACTGATAATAATCCGACCAATGCTGCTGCGTTTACGCCCTCGGAGCCGGCGAACAGCCCGATGGGTGCGGCAAAAGGGATTCATCCCGGGCGCGTCGTGTGGATTCGTGATTCCGAAGCCACCGGTTGGGATGGCTCGACGGGAAGCTGGTGGGATGACAACAACACCGACCAGAAGACGGTCGATGCGATGATCTCCAAAGTCATTCAGGGACTGACCGGCCGGCCGAGCGATTCTCAGGCGTGGGATGCGCTTTTTAAGTACTTCAATAAAAGCAGGGGCCTTGACGAGCTGGGCTACCGCAAACCGGAGAAGATCGCTATCAAGCTCAATATGAACCAGGACCGCAAGGACGATTGGACGCCGGACATCGGCAATCCGAGCCCTCATGTTGTTTATTCGCTTGTGGAGCAGCTTATAAACAACGCGGGCGTGCCCGGCTCGGCGATTACTCTGTTTGATGCCACACGATCTATCGGCGACCCGATTTACAACAAGATAAGGAACAATTCCGACTCGGACTTTCAAAACATTAGGTTCGTGGTCAGTCCCGATAGAGCGGGTAGCGGGCGCATCGCCGCGGTACACGATACGGACAATCCGCTTCATACTAGGGCAGGCACCGCATACCTGCCGACATGCGTGACCGAGGCAAGATACTTGATAAACCTGGCGCTGATGAGAGCACATACTCTGTTTGGCGTGACGTTATGCGGAAAGAACCACTTCGGCACAACGTATTTTCCCAACGATCGCGGCTGGACGCCCAGCCCGCTGCACGAATACGGCAACCGAAGAGATCCGATGGGTTCGTATAACTGCCTGGTGAATCTGAACGGGCACGAACACCTGGACGGCAAAACGCTGCTATACATGGTTGACGCATTGTACCCGGCACGAAATCAGACGGGCAATGTGATACGCTTTGCGAGTTTTGACAACGACTGGTTCTCAAGCATTTTCGTTTCGCAGGACATGGTGGCCATCGATTCGGTGGGCCTGGACTTTCTGCGAAATGAGCAGATCCTGAATCCGAAGGTTGTTGACGTAACCGGCAATCCCGACAACTATCTGCACGAGGCGGCGCTGGCCGATAAGCCGCCGTCGGGGACAAAGTACGATCCGGAAAAGGACGGCACGGCCCTGAAAGGCCTCGGCGTCCACGAGCACTGGAACAATCCGAAGGACAGGAAATATTCACGCAATCTAAAAACCGGCAACGGCATCGAACTGCTGGCGGAGAACGATTGACAGCTCTTCGCAAAGCGTTAACATGCCGGTGTATGACTGGAAATTTATTGCAGGATTTCGTTTCGACAGGAGCAAGTTATGCAGATCGAAGAAATTACCGAGAAAGACCGCGCCAAAGCCAAACAGTGCCTCGAATGCCCGCTCTGCAAGCGTGCACGCGAGAAGCAGAAAGGACTGGTTTTTTGGTTCGTCAAGAAACTCGAATCGGGCCTCTGCCCCGCCTGCAAGGCCTACGAGAAGGTCTATCACCGAAAGGCGCACGAACCAATGCCGAAGTCCGGCGGCACGAATAACGCCGAACAGTGACCTGCAACTTTGTAACTGTCTCGAACACTGCACGGGGATAGATATGCACTGCTAAACCATTACTTCTTCACATTTGCTTTCGCCAGCGCTTCTTCAGCCTCTTTGCGAGCCGTAATGTCCCGGATGCTCTCGCGGTGCCCCAGTGAATTGTCGCTGTCGTCGTAGATCGGCTGCCAGGACATCTCCGCCCAGATGATTTTGCCGTCTTTCCTTACAATTCTAAATTGAACATCGTTGCCTGTGCCGCCTTTTAATGCCGAGCGAAAGGCTCGTTCAATTCTATCGCGGTCTTGTTCGTAAACGACCGGATTTGGGTAATCCGACATGGCCATGATCTCTTTGATGCTGTAGCCGGTGACGCGCTGCGCCGCCGGGTTTGTCCATAACACCCGGCCGGGCGGGCCGACCCAGACCTCCCAGTCGTAAGTATAGTCCGCGATTGCACGGAAGCACTGGTCGGTCATGCGAGTGACTAATTCCGTGCGTTTTCGAGTGCTGACATCGTCGTAGACGGCAACAATCTGCCCGGAAGGTAATCGATAGACGTAGTTTTCCCGCCAGCCTGCGACCCTTTCATCTTTGTAGACTGAAATTGGGTGGTGTTCGGGCGTACCGGTTTTGTATACCCGGAGAAACACGTCGAACAGGCCGAACTGCCTGACGCCTGGAAATATCTCCGTGACGCTTTTGCCGACGAGCTCTTCTTTTTTAATGTGCTCGATTTGTTCGGCGGCCGGGTTGAAGTCCATGAATACGAAATCTTCGCCGTCGTTGCGAGCTTTGTAGATCGCCACACCGCTGCAGACGTTCTCGAACAGAACTTTGAATTTCGCCTGGTATTCATTGAGTTCTTCCTCTGGAGAGTGGCTACTATTGCCCGGCTTCGCTTTTTTGTCGCGGTTGGTTTTCATATCTTACCTCCGCTTGAAATCTCCATATTAACGCGTACATGACCCTATATACTTCAGTTTTTAGTTGCTTGTTCGAAGCTCTAATTTCCGTCACCTTATTTTACAACTGCCTCACCCGGATTAGCAAATCAGAAATCCGATTATTTTTCGCCATTTTGGATTGCTATTGACATTTTCGGTGCTTGATGTAAGATTTAATGGAAATCGATAGAATCGATATATTATATAGTGTTATGAAATTAAGCCTTGGAAAGGGGCAGATTATGACAAGGAAATTGGCGATTGTCTTAGCCGTGCTGATGGTTGGCTTTCTCGGCTGGGTTTTATTAGGGGCGAGTGATTCGGTCTCCCTCGTGATAAACGGAAACCAGATCGACAGCCCTTTTGGTACCGTCACCGGCACGTGGGGCGTGATATCGGCGGTGGTTATCCTCTTTTGTGCGGCGATCCTGCTGGTTTTCGTTTTCTTTGGCCTGGCCCTGATTGTCCTCGGCTGCCTTGTTCTGGCCGGCTCAATACTTGCCGCTATGACATTTCCTTTCCTGTTTCCCATCCTGATCCCCTTGTTCGTCGTCTGGCTTTTCTGCTGCCTTATGCGACCCCCCAGACCGGCGAAGAAAAAGCGGTAGCCGGAGAGTGCGACCCGCGCTATCGATTGTGTTGTCCCTTACGGATTTAGTTTTCATTTGTTAGCAAGACCTGAGCTACTAACTGTTCACTATGCCGCTTCCTTACGGGCGCGGTCCTGTTTTGTGTGCCCGGTTAACCGGCTATTCGGCTGCCGATCTGATAGACGGCAAGTGTTATGATATAGGCCAGCGTAGTCAGGCCGAAGAACTGGAACATCGCCCATCCCCAGGAATTTGTCTCCTGCTTTGTCATCGCGATCGTCGCCACACAAGGCGCGTAGATCAAACAGAACAGCATAATGCAAAAGCCGGTTAACGGCGTATAATTGGCTCTCAATCGCTGCCGGAGAGTCGCGGTTCCTTCGTCTGCGCTGCCGACTGCGTATACGATGGCTAATTGTGAGACGAAGACTTCCTTGGCCGCGGTCGCACCGATCAGGGCGGTTCCGATCTTCCAGTCGAAGCCGAGCGGCTTGATGGCAGGTTCTATCGCCTGCCCCAATGTTCCGATAACCGAATGTTCCAGCCTTGCTTGCTGGGCCTGCTCGGCTGACAGGCCCGCCAGAGACTCCGCATGGGGTTTCGGGTAGCTGCTCGCAAGCCAGAGCAGAATCGAAATGGCGAGAATAATAGTGCCGGCCTTTTTCAGATACATCCAGCCTCTGTGCCACATATGGAGACTGACCGATTTGAGCGTGGGCATGCGATAAGGCGGCAGCTCCATAACGAACGGGATGGTTTCACCCTTAAAAAAGGTCAGACGCAGGACTTTTATACAGACGATTGCCAGAACGATGCCGATGAAATAGATAAGCCACATCATCGGCCCGTGCCAGTTCTCCGGGAAAAAGGCCGGTATGACCAGCGCGTAAATCGTCAGCCTTGCGCCGCAGCTCATCAGCGGAATGACCATGATTGTTGTCAGCCTGCTGCGTCGGTTTTCGAGGATTCGCGTGGCCATGATCGCCGGGATGGAGCATCCGAAGCCGATGAGCATCGGGATGAAACTTTTGCCGTGCAGACCGATTTTGTGCATGATGCGATCCATGATAAACGCCGCCCGGGCCATGTAGCCGCTGTCTTCAAGCATCGCGATGGCCAGGAACAGAAGCAGAATATTGGGCAGGAACACAATCACCCCCCCTACTCCGCCGATGATGCCGTCCACTAAAAGAGAGCTTAGCCAGCTTTCACTGCCGGTCGGCCAAAGACCGGCTATCGCCCGCCCGGCCCAATCGAAGAACATTTCCAGCCAGCCCATCGGATATTTGCCGATCTTGAATGTCAGTAGGAAGACCAGGTACATCAGGATCAAAAATATCGGAAGCCCCAGCATCCGGTTTGTGACGACCGCATCGATCATGTCGCTGTAGCTGTGGCGCAATTCGACGGTGGTTCTGATCGTCTCCTGGCACGCGCCTGAGATGAAGCCATACCGGCGATCGGCCATGACGATTTCCGGCCCATCGTCGAAAATACTCTTTAGGTGTTCGGTGCCGGTTTTGACGGCGTCGATTAGTTCCCGTCTCCGGACTTTGTTTATTATGTCGTCGTCCTGTTCCAGCAGTTTGATCGCCGACCATCTTGAGCCGTACTTTTCCACCAGGTGATGTTCTTTGGCGGTAATCATTGCTTCGATTTTTGCCAGCTCGTGCTCGATTTCTTCGCCGTAATGGATGTTATGAATGCGCCGGCCCCTGCCCTTTTTTGCTATTTCCACAATAGCTTCGAGCAGCTCTTTTTTGCCTTTGCCTTTGTTGCCGATCATCGGGACAATCGGCGCTTCAAGAAGCCTGGATAACTGCTCGATATCGAACAGCAGCCCTTTCTGCTCGGCAACGTCGCTCATATTGAACGCCAGGATCAGCGGAACATTCATTTCGATAAGCTGCGTTGCCAGATAAAGGTTTCGTTCGATACTTGATGTGTCCACAATATCGACCACAACGTCCGGTTGCTCTTCGATGATGAAGTTGCGGGTAACTATCTCTTCGATTGTGTAAGCGGTCAGGCTGTACGTTCCCGGCAGGTCAACGAATGTAATCTCATGCCCTTCGTATTTGCACAGACCTTCCTTCTTCTCAACTGTTACGCCGGGATAATTGCCCACGTGCTGGCGGGCGCCGGTCAGCAGGTTGAATATAGTGGTTTTTCCGCTGTTAGGATTGCCGGCCAGGGCGACCTTGATCTTTTTCATTATCGCAGCTTCTTACCATAATTTTATCTGCCATCCCCCTGCCCAGCATTAACCTGGAGCCTTTGACGCTGACTACAAAAGGCCCGGGGTGGCCATTGCTTACGACGGTTATTTCCACGTTGGGCAAAAGGCCCATTGCGGCAAGCCGGCTGTTCAAACCGCGCCCGGCTTCGACGCCGGTTAATTTCACCGTCTGGCCGGACTTAACCGTGGAAAGAGAGATTACTTTTTTTTGCTCCATTTTTGCTGTCTCGTTTACCTGTACTTTTTGACATTTGCTTTTTGCAGAATTTTTGAAATTGGTCGGCCATGTCGCAACCGTTTTCGCTGCTGTGGCTTACGAATTCGATAAAACATAATAGCTTTTCGATGATTCCCGGCCCCAGCGCATGCTCGGCCTTACAGGCGGCCTCCTGTGCGATTTTCGACTCGATGCCCAAAACATCTATGAAAAAAGACTCCAGGATTTTGTGCTTTTTGGCGATTTCCGCCGCAGTTGCCCGGCCAGTTTCGGTCAGCGTTACATAATCGTAAGGCTTGTAATTGGCCAGACCCTTTTCCTTAAGTACCCGCAACGCACCGGTAACAGAGGCTCTGGATACGCCCAGAGATTTAGCTATGTCCTTACTCCGAGCGATGTTAGACTCTTTGGAAAGGTTGAAAATCGCTTCGAGATAATCTTCCATAGATGAACTTAAATTAGCATTTTCTGCTGCCATTACTGTTTTTCCTGCATTATCTTTGTTTGGCCTAATATAGTTAGTCTGGCCTAACTATGTCAAGGCTTTTCTTGAAAAATTTCTGATAAAAATATGAAATGGACAGGCTCAATTACCAAATCGGCGTCAACGGCTTGTCATGATTCCTATATAAATCGCCTCAGCGACAGCTCCTGCAATTATATAATGTCCGATGCAAAAGCCCGTTCCCAGAACGGCAATGGCTATTCCGTATCCTAAACGAAGATATGTTTTCGATTTCAATTTTCTAACAAAAAATAAAACAATTCCTGTGAGAATGGCATAGATTAAGAATACCCAGAATAAATATAAAACAATGCCTATCAGAAAAGTAATTCTGCTAAGGCTTCCACCTGTTACAATAGATAGAGAAACACTGGAAAAGACGGCAAAGATTAAAACAATCGTATATCCGTGCAGGAGCGATTTGAGAAATTCATTTTTGATACCGCCCTGGAAACCGATGACGGACAGAAGAATTGCTGCCGGTAGAAAGGAAAATATCAGGTACTCTCCAAGAGTACTAAGTGGATTACCTCAGCCGGAAGAGAATTTTTCCAGGAAGATCCCAGAGAATCCCAGAAGTATAAATAAAATCAAAAGGACGATATTGATTATTCTTGGAAATAATTTAAATTTCATTAAGCCTTTTCATATTAAAAGTTCTGTCATTCTCGAGCCCCGTGCCTGCGGAGCAGATCGGCTATTTCCTCATAACCTTGCCAGACAGCACAATTAAGAGGTCTGGTACCATCTTTGTCTTTAGAGTTAACTTTTGCCCCATTGGCAATCAGGAGCTCAATCATATCTTTGTATCCTCTTATCGCCGCCCAATGTAAAGGAGTGACTCCCGTGATATCTTTTGCATTTACATTCGCTCCTTTGTCAATGAGCAGTTCGGCGACATTCTTGTGTCCTTCAACGACTGCCAGGTGTAACGGGGTACTGCTTTTGGCTCTTGTTATTCTTCTTGTTGAAGAAAAAAGGCGGGACGTGGTTTTCGCGTTAACATCTGCTCCCTTTGCGATGAGAAGCTCGGCAATTTCCTTATACCCGTTAATGGCTGCCCGGTGCAGTGTATCGCCGTCAATCTCGGCCCCATTTGCGATGAGAAGCTCGGCCACCTCCTTGTGACCCGCCATGACCGCCCTATATAGAGGAGTAATACCGCTTTTATCTACGGCGTCAACCTTAGCTCCTTTGGCAATTAGAAGCTCAACCACATCCTTGTGGCCCTGCTTAGCCGCCCAATGCAAAGGACTGGCGCCCTTTCCGGTTTCGTTTTTTGTGCCGACATTCGCTCCTTTGTAAATGAGAAACTCGGCCACTTCCTTATGCCCCTCAATGGCCGCCCAGGATAATGGCGATAGTGACAGGTAGGAATCTTTGGCGTTGATAAGTTTCGGATTTTCAGTTAAGAGAACCTTTAATGTGCCAAGATCGCCCTGCTGAACCGCATCGAAAATCTCCGAGCCCATGCTGGCGCCATGTTTGCGGAGAAGTTTGACTAACTCTTTATGGCCTTCTAAGGCTGCAACGTGCAGAGGAGTTCTGCCGCTATTTTCTTTGGCGTTAATATTCGCTCCTTTGGCAATCAGCAGCTCGGCCACTTCTTTCCGATTGTCACGAGCTGCGAAATGTAGAGGAGTTCTGCCGCTATCTTCTTTAACATTAATCTTTGCTCCTTTAGCAATAAGAAGCTCGGTCATATCTTTATGTCCCCCTGCGACTGCAGCGTGCAGAGGAGTCTGCATGAATTTATCTTTGACGTTAACATTCGTCCCGTAATCGATAAGAAGCCCGGCTATATCCTTGTGATCATATTGAGCCGCGTCGTGCAGAGGAGTCTGGCCGAAGCGATCTTCACGAGTGGTAACTTTTGCTCCTTTGGCCAGGAGAAACTCCACTACATCCTTATGGCCTTTGTAAGCCGCCATGTGCAGAGAAGTCCAGCCATCTTCGTCTTTGGCGTTGATAAGTTCCGGCTTCTTTGCCAGGATTGATTGAACTGCAGCGATGTCTCCGCTTATCGAAGCTTTCGTCAGCTCAGGGGGAGCCTGGACTGCACAACCCGCTAAGGTTAAACCGGCAAGTAAAACTACCATTGTCATGATTACATTTTTTTGGTTAACCATAATAATTCTCATGTAATTTTCCGATTTTTCCCAATAATAGCGGGGTGTGAATCACTTTATTGAGAATTTTTAAAGATTCTATGGAAATGAATATTATTCGTCAAGCGCGATTATGTACCGGTGAATTTTGAAAATTTATTTGTTTTATGAACCGTCTTGTAATATAATTAACATCCGTTACGGGGCGTAGCGCAGTTTGGTAGCGCGCTTGACTGGGGGTCAAGAGGTCGCTGGTTCAAGTCCAGTCGCCCCGATTTGCACGGAATTGCAGGCATTTAACGCATGTGCACTTTTTAGCGGATAGTTTTTCGAGGACAGGAGGAGCCGCAGACGTTTACTCGATATCGTTTCTAAAGGAGGCAAAATGCTGCTCTTAAGAAAAAAGTCTGTTTCATCAGGTTGTCTAAAAACGAGTAAGTGTTCCGGTCACAAGCGAAAAGGTCGTTGGTTGATCTGGCTTTTTCCGTTGGCTGGATTTGTCGCGTTTATATGGTTCCTTGTGCGTGTTTTACCGAAGCCTTCGCGGGCGACGTATCCCTGCCAGCGTGTGGCCTTTCCTCTGGCATCGGGTTTTATAATCTGGCTTTTGGGGCTGGCCGGTTCGGTGGGCGCTTTTCGTAAAGACAAACGCTATCGTACACAGGCACGTTATGCGCTGTGTGTGGTATTCATTGCCGCGAGCGTTGGGTTTGTTTGGCTGGCTTTGAGCTCGACCGAAGAAAAGGTGACTCTGGCTGCCGTGCATACGTCTAATGATCCTCTCGGAGTAGCGCAGGGGGTACATCCGGGGCGGGTCGTTTGGATACATGATCCGAACGCCACGGATTGGGACGGCTATTCTTCGCCCGAGCACTGGTACGACGACAATCATACGGACCAGGCGGTGGTGAACAAAATGATTTCACGAGCGGTTCGCGGCCTTGCCGGCGAGGGTTCGGATGCGGCGGCGTGGGATGCGATTTTCCGAAAATTTAATCTCCGCCGGGGCAAAGGCGACGTTGGATATACCGCCGGCGAAAAGATTGCCATCAAGATAAACAATACGATGTGCTACAACGCAAACACGAACACGTTCGAGCAACGGTCAAACAATAAAAACAGGATTGATAACTCGCCGCAGATGACCTTCTCGCTGCTGGATCAATTGGTGAATGTGGCCGGTGTGGATCAGGCAGATATCACCATAGGCGATCCGGGGCGGATATTTCCGAACTTTTATTATAACATCGTTTATCCAATGTTCCCGAACGTCTGCTATATGGCCAGTCACGGCGGGCTTGGACGAACTCAATCGACATTTTCCGATGTGGAATTTTATTGGAGCACATCCGCTGCTAATGGCAAAAGGCAGGATTACATACCACGTTCGTTTGCCGAGGCGGACTATATGATCAACTTTGCTATTCTAAAGAGCCATGATAGCGGCGGAATAACGGTGTGCGGCAAGAACCATTACGGCTCGCTTTTGAGGAATCCGGACGGCACGCTTAAAGGCCAACAATATGACTATTACGACATGCACGATAGCCTGCCGTCAAACCGCAGGGGAATGGGATATTACCGTGCTCTTGTCGATCTAATGGGGCATCCCGAACTTGGAGGCAAGACGGTTCTATATCTTGTTGATGGTCTTTTCGCTGGGCAAAACTGGGATTCGCGGCCGGTCAAGTGGAACATGGCACCATTCTATGGCGATTGGCCCTCAAGCTTGTTTGTCTCTCAGGACCCGGTTGCTATTGATTCAGTCTGTTGCGATTTTCTCCAGGCCGAGTGGAATGATTATCCGTACTACGACGGCGCCGATGACTACCTGCACGAAGCAGCACTGGCTGACAATCCGCCATCGGGGACGTTTTATGATCCGAACAATGACGGCATTGGACTGGCCAGCCTGGGGGCGCACGAGCATTGGAATAATTCGTATTACAAGCAATACTCCCGTAATCTGGGCTCCGGAGACGGCATTGAATTGACATCACCGTTACTGGCTGACTTTAATGGTGACGGCGTGGTGGATTGTGAAGATTTTACGACCTTAATGGATCAGTGGATGCAAACTTCAGAGCAACTTTCCGCCGATATTGCTCCGGGCCCATCCGGTGATGGAATTGTCGACATGGAAGATTTAGCCTTGTTTGTGGAATACTGGACGAGGTAGTTTCAAGTGCTATTTGTGATTGGTTTTGGTCTTGCTGAATAAAGCGTAGCCCAATACAGCCAACAGCACAACCGCCGAGGCGTATTTTACTCCGGCCGGCAGCATCCAGTGCGAGTGAGCGGCGATATTAATATCCGCGCTGGTAACCAGGAAATCGAGCAGAATGCCCCCCAGAAGAGCACAGCCTGCTACTGTTGCCAGATAAATGATTGCAGTGGTCCTGCCTAAAGCCTTCCAGATGGTTATAAATGAGGCGGCGTTTGTCGCCGGGCCTGTCATGAGAAAGACCAGGGCCGCGCCGGGCGTCAGGCCTTTCAATATCAATGCCGCCGCCACCGGCACCGAGGCCGTTGCGCACACATAAACCGGTATGCCTAAAAACATCATTACGACCATTGCGAAAATTCCGGTGCCGAGTTTTTCCGCGAAGTAACCGTCCGGCACCAGGGCGGAAATAAAGGCCGCTATAGCCAGCCCCAACAGCATTGCCTTGCCGATGTCACGAGGAAGCGTGACAAATCCGTATTTCAATCCTTTAACGACTCTGCCGGTTTTCTCGCCGCTGCAGCATTCATCCGTACATTTTTCCGCCGGGCTTTTCTGAGCTTCTCCGCCCTGCTCGAATACGTCAACGAGAGCGCCGCCGACAAGACCGGTTATGAGTGCCGCCACCGGCCTGAAAACGGCAAAGACAGGGCCAAGCAGGCTCAGTGTCACAAAGATACTGTCCACACCGGTCTGGGGCGTGGAAAGAAGAAACGCTACCGTGGAGCCTTTGCTCGCTCCGTGTTTGTGCAGTGACATCGAGACCGGAATGACGCCGCACGAACACAAGGGCAGCGGAACTCCGAAAATCGATGCTTTCAACAGAGGCCACAACCCCCCGCCGCCCAGATGTTTTTCCACAAGCTGTTGTGAGACCAGCACGGAAAGCAGCCCGGCAACAAAAAAGCCGAACAACAAGTACGGCGACATCTCAGCTATGGTGGCCCAAAAATCCGTTATTATCAGTTTAATGAAATCAGCCATTGTCTATTCCCTGTTCGACGAACAACTGCTGTTTCCGAATCGGGATTAAATCTATATTGTTTCAGTTTGGCTGACATTACCCTGCAAGTCAATTGTAACATCTTCGAAGGTCATCTCAATGTTGCTTTTGGCGATAGCCTGTCGTGCGATGTGAGTCAGGCCGGAACAGCAAGGCACTTCCATATGAATTACGGTCAAGCTGTTCAGTTTATTCGCTTGCAGTATTGCTGCCAGCTTCTCGATATAAAACTGCACATCGTCCAGTTTTGGACAACCTACGGCAATATTGTGGTCCTTTAGAAAACGGTTGTGAAAATCACCCATAGCGAACGGCACGCAGTCCGCCACAAGCAGCAAATCGGCGTCGGCGAAATATGGTGCATGAGGCGAAACCAGCTTCAACTGCACGGGCCACTGGCCAAGCCGGGACGGCACTTCTCCGGCCTGAGTTGTATCGTCCGGCACAGCTTTTGTTCTCAATTGTTTTGCAGCCATGCCGGGACAGACAAAATCAGTCTGCACTTGCGCATTTTTCTCCCTGGCCAGATATGTGTTGGTTGCTTCTTCGTCAAAATTTTCAGCCTCTCGTTTTTCAATCGTTATCGCATCCTCGGGGCAGTGCCCGAGACACGCCCCCAGGCCGTCACAGTATATCTCGCTGACAAGCCTGGCTTTGCCGTCAATTATCTTTATGGCGCCTTCGGCACAGGCAGTCACGCATAAACCGCAGCCGTTACATTTTTCCTCATCTATTTTCACAATGTTTCGCAAGGCCATCTCAAAATACCTCATTCAATATTATCAAGTTTTTCAGATTTAGTTTTCCGTTGTCCTGAACTCTTTATCCTTAACAGGTGATCTATCGCAAGTAAAGGATGTTTTGTTACCATTTTTGGACCTGAAAATCGCATCACTTCGGTAATATGTTTTCGCATATCCGGCTTGTAGCAGTGTGTTTTACATTTCGAACAGGCACTTTTATTTTCGCCGTAAGGGCATTTATTCAGACGTTCTTTGGCGTAATCCAAAAGCTCCGTACACGTCGGGCACAAAAGCTCTCTGCTGGTTCCATGATGAGCACCACAGAATATCCTTATCATTATTCCTATTGTCTTTTGTTCCTTCTCTAATCTTTTCATTGTAATTTCTTGGGCGATGTTGGTTTTTGATTCTCCGGCAATTTCCCGCGAATCGGAAGGCTGCACGATATCTGTTCGTGCTTGCTTCTCAGTCAAATTTACTCTACCTTATGGTCCGGTTTCAGCCTTCCTGCTTTGGTAGCTTGCAGCAGCCTGGAGAGCCTTTCACAAGGCCGCAATCGGGACACTCGGGCTGATCGGGTTTGCAGCACATATCGCTACCTTTGATTTGACCGCAGTGGGTACAAATCGCTGCTGTCTCGGCATCTTTTGGAATCTTGCAGCAACCTGGCGATCCTTTCGCAAGGCCACAGCCTTCGCACTTGGTCTGGTCCGGCTCGCAACACAGCTCGCTGCCTTTAATCTGGCCGCAGTCGGTGCAGAGTTCAACACTCGCCGCGAAAGCCGCGCCGGATTTGGCTCCGGCGTTATCCGACTTCTCGCAGCCGTTAACACACAGAAAGACAACAACGACAGCCATCGCCGCTACGATCATCAAATATTTCTTTCTCATGTTCATGATAAAACTCCTTTACAAAATATTACGATTAACAACAACGATTACGGCCCCAACACGAAGGCCCGGATTATCAATATCTCCTGCTATTGCTCGGCGTTCATAATTACCTTTGCATCTGCCAGTGATACCACACCTACGGCGGCGAATTTTATCTTCCCTTTGGGATCGATGAAAAAAGTCGTTGGTATCGAGGCCATATTTGCAAATGGTTCGGGCAGAGTGCTGTCACCAAGGGATGCAACAGTGTAATTCATACCCTTTGATTCGGCGAAATGTTTCAAGTGCTCAGGCTCCTCGTTGGATATTGCCAGGATTGCCAGCTTGTCTTCTGCGAGCATGTTTCTAAGCTCAATAAGATGTGGTATCTCAAGGTTGCACGCCGGGCACCACGTTGCCCAGAAAACGACCACCACATTCCGGCCCCTATAGTCACTCAGCTTGTGCATCTTACCCTTGATATCCTCAACTGCAAAATCCGGGGCATCCTCCCCGAACGATGATGTGAAGGCTACGTCCCATGTAGTTTGGGAGTTTGCGATATATTCCGCGTTTTTGGCCGTGGCATCTTGCGGCATGTTTAACTGTTTTCTGACAGAAGCAAAAACCGCCACAACTGCAACTGCGGCAAAGCCAATTACGACCAATGATATTTTTTGTAGTTTTTTTTGACTGCTCATTTATGGCTCCTCATGCTTTATTTTCATTAATTCCGTCTGCTGTTTCTTCGAGAAAAATCCAATCTGCTTTTATTTCTATATATCAGGCCACCTGAATAATTGCTTTAACTACTAATCTTTAATCCCTTTAAAGTCGCATTCTGACAATTTTTTATATGTTTTCGATTAGTCTTCCAGCCACACATCATGTGTGGCTGGAAGACCTTGCCCTGAGCATTTCGCGATGATTTTGTGGCTTATTGAAATACACCGCACGTACAATATATTAATCTCTGCTCATTCAGTGGCTGGACGCCAAAATCCGGTTCCAGTAGACTGAAAGGCAACTCTGTCCACTTTGCCCATGTCGTTTTCTTGGGAATACCCTTCCTGACAACCAGACAAAATTGCGATGCACAGTAGCGCTACGACAACTAAAGTTACTTTTAGAACGTTCATTTTCATTCTCCTTGATAAATCATTTATATTTCCGTTATTGCGTTCTTTTTAAGACCACAATTAGATCCTTAATTTTACTTTTCATACAAACCAATCATTTTATGTAGGACAGTTGTTATTATATACGACTATTTATGTCCTACTTGTTCGCATAAATCCGTATTTACTGACAAAATTAACAAATCTCGCGGTATTTCTCAGCCAATCCAACTTATGGCAAATTGTTCGTTATCCTACTTCAGCATTTCGGCCAGATCTTCATCCACGTTACCAACCGGCTTGATGTTGTAGTTCTCGACAAGAACATTGAGAACGTTCGGACTGACAAACGCAGGCAAGCTCGGCCCAAGACGTATATTCTTGATTCCCAGATGCAGTAAGGTTAAGAGTATGGCCACGGCCTTCTGTTCGTACCATGAGACTACGAGCGAGAGGGGTAATTCGTTCACGCTGCAATCGAACGCCCCGGCGAGTGCCGATGCGATCTTGATTGCAGAATAGCAGTCATTGCATTGGCCGGTATCGATCAGACGCGGAATCCCGTCGATATCGCCGTAATCGTGGGCGTTCAATCGGTACTTTCCACACGCCGCCGTCAGGATCACGCAATCATCCGGCACCTTCTCAGCCAGCTCGGAGAAGTAGTTTCGCCCGGGCTTGGCGCCGTCGCAGCCGCCGATAAAGAAGAAATGCCGGATTTTACCTGCTTTTACTGCTTCGATAATTTTTTCAGCCAGGCCAAGCACGGCGGTATAGTGGAATCCGGTGCTTAAGGTTCCCTGCTGATTCTCAGGAAGTGGTGGTTGTGACAGGGCCTTCTCAATGACCTCGCTGAAGTCTCTTCCCTGGATATGCTTGATCCCGGCAACACCTGCAATTCCGCATGTGAATAATCGGTCTTGATAGCTTTCCTTTGGAATCATCACGCAGTTGGTAGTGACCAGAATCGCTCCGCTGAACTGGTCGAACTCCTTTTTCTGGTTCTGCCAGGCCGTGCCGTAGTTGCCCACGAGGTGCTTGAACTTCCTCAGTTCCGGGTAACCGTGGGCGGGCAGCATCTCTCCGTGAGTGTAAACATTGATTCCCTTGCCCTCGGTTTGTTTTAGCAGCTCATGAAGGTCAAGTAAATCGTGACCCGTTATGACAATTCCCGGCCCCGCCTTTGTGCCGCTCGGAACTGTTGCGGGCGTCGGATTACCGAATCTGGACGTGTGCGCCTTATCGAGCATCTCCATCACGCGAAGATTCATCTCGCCGGCCTTCAGCACGAGTCCGAGATGGCGGTTCAGATCGAAGTCCACATTCGTCAGCGTTGAGAACATCGCTTCGTGCATAAAGGCATCCACTTTTTCATCTTTTTGCCCCAGTTCCCGCGCATGATATGCATATGCTGCGATGCCTTTTAGCCCGAACATAAGTGTGTCCTGCAAGCTTTGAATGTCCTCGTCTTTGCCGCAAACACCTACTTTGGTACATCCTGTCCCGCCTGCAGTTTGCTCACATTGATAACAAAACATAATTCTCCTTTCACTTTCCAATAATTTTACTGTTCAGCTTTTAGAAAAAGCTTTTTTGCAATACTGTACCCTTCATGGGTTTTGAATTTATTGTCGATAATCTTTTGTAGTTTATCCTCGCTCGCATCCGGATAGTCCTCGGGGATATTCACGAGCCTGTCCGCATCCAGGACAATCCGAAACTCAGTCGTGTCGATATTTTTTAATGTGTGATGATTTGCGATTATCCTGCATATATGCTCGATTGCTTCGGTGTCGAGGTCATATCGTTTCAGGATTTCCTCTGCAATCGGAGGGCCTTCGGTCTCCTGGTACTTGCCCGCTGATGAGCCATGTTTTCGCTCCGCTTCATGAATACCGATATCGTGCAAAATTGCAGCGGCCCTGACAATCAACGGGTCACCACCCTCGTGTGCCTGTATTTTCTCGGCGTAGTCCAGGACTGCAAGTGCGTGCTCGATTCGCTTTTGGTCTTCGCCGAAAACTTTTTTCATCTCGTATATTAGCATGTCCCGCATGAAACTTGTACGCTTTGTCGTTGAAACGCCCAGGCATTGCTCGCCGTACTGGCACCATTCTGCACAGCCCAGGTCTATCTTCGGGTTGGCGACTATCTGTCCGCACTTGCGGCATTTTAGCTTTGGCTCATCCTTGAAAAACTCAATAGTATGACCGCAGCCGGAACACTGCACCTCGAAAATATCTTCCGGCTTCCAAAACCTCTGATCTTGTCCGGGACATTTATGCATTATTTTATCCTGTATTTATTTCGATAGATTACTTTGGCTTATGCACGAATCATCGTTAGCAGCATTTTGAATCTCTCGCCGGCATTGACCGCGTGCGGCACATTAGCCGGCATTATGATGATCTGGCCTTGTGAAACATCCTGCTGTTCACCTCCGATGGTTAGCCGGGCTTTTCCGTCAAGAACCTGAACAACTGCATCATAAGGTGCCGTGTGCTCGCTTAGCTGCTGTCCTTGATCAAAAGCGAACAGTGTTATTGTACCGGCTGACTTATCGAGCAGTGTCTTGCTGACAATCGAATCATTTGCGTACTCGATCAGCTCCAGCATTTTTTGGCCTTTTCCCAGGCACTCGGTCAACACACGTTCCGTTCCCTTTTTATCTGTCATTGCTTTCTCCTTTTTCGCTTGCTGGCGTTTCCATTACTTCGCCCCCTCCGTGCCAACTCGTTGAGTGTAATCGCTGCCAGCCCCCTCGTCATATTCTCCTGAATATCTACAAGTTTTTCTCTCACGGCACAAATCGTCTGCCGGGAACAGGCATCTTCGCTCAGCACACACCGATTTATACTAATGGGGCCCTGAATCGCCTCAACAACTTCGAGCAAACTGATCTTTGAAGGCTCTGTTCCCAATACAAACCCGCCCTTTGGCCCCATACAGCTTGTGACGAGCTTTGCATTATTGAGCTTTTGCATAAGCTTGCACGCCAACTGATACGGAACCTCCTCTTCAGCCGCCGCCGCCCTGGTCGATATTGGCCCGTTTCCATAGTGCTTTGCAAGATGTACCATTAAACGAGCAGCATAATCGGTATTCCGTCTAACTACATCCATAATAGCCCTGCCTGTTTACATAAAGTCATTGTTAGAAGTTAATTATATAAGACGTATATTATCTTATATGATAATTATAGTCTTACTTGTCTGCTTTGTCAACAGAGAAAAGTGAAAATTTTTAATTTTTTTTTGACGGTCCGAGTGAAATGACCGACGAGTCTGTTTCTGCCGGTCAAACCATTCTTTATTCAACGATGCGGAGGACTTCTGCGGCATCGATACGAATCCTCTTTATAAGACCTTTTGTGGATATAAATCTGTATTCTTTCTGCCCTTTCAAGAATACATCATTATTTTCTGTGATGATTTCCATATCCTGCGCGGGGTCTCTATCGCGAATTACATTAGCCAGCAAAAAGGCCTTTTCGAGGCCGTCGCCGGTCTTGAAGTTTGCTACTTCGTCAGGTTGTGCCAGACGCCCGTTATCGTAAATCGAATCGTTCTGCATTTCTCCAAGCCATTCGTAAACCTGTTCGACCGACATCGAGCCGGCTATTTGTATCGAGAGCGGATTGCGTTCCAATGCGGCCTTGATAAAGGGGGCCCACCGGCAGCTTTCCATGTCACGATAAGCGTAAAAAGCGAGATCCGCCGTCGAGTTACTCTGACGTTTCTGCATCAGGTAATCGATAATCTGCTCCCTGCTATGCTCAGGGGATATTTCTAAGGGATCGGGGGGCAGGAAATTTTTGTCCTGACCCGGCAGTGTCGCTTCCGTGTGTAAAAAGTCAATCAGGTCGTCCATAAAGCTCTGAGCGTCCGGGATGGCGGGCTCAACGAATTTTAGAAAGGTGGTTTTGCCCTGATCGTTTCTCAGATCGGGTTTCTGCTGTTGTATAAAATCGTCGAGTTCGTCGCAGCGAATTCTGCCGGGCAGTTGATATGGAACAAAATCTTCATCCGAAACTTCGGCAAGCAGTTTTTCAAAAGTCTTGTCGGCCACTCTGTAATTGCTGCCGTGCTCATAATGAAAAAGAGTCTCTGCCTTTAGAAATTGCGGCTGTCCGTGACATTCGCGACAGACCTGGAAGTATTTATGATAGCTATGATTCGATCGAAGAAAATTTGCAAAAACAGCGAGCGATATATCTGCCGATAAATACGCATCAAGCTTCCTGCTGAATTCTTGATAGCGTTTTTTATCGATAGTTGCATCTTGATATAAACAATGTATATTGCCGCTGCTGTGTGCGACGATTGTAATGTTTTCGTTGCGCAGTGCCCGCTGTGCCTTGTTGGAAATAGCAGTTCCGTTAAACCACATTGTCTTTGTGACGAGTCTTCTGTTATTGGTAAGAATCCCATCCTGTATGTCGATAAAATTTTGTGAGTGAAGCGGCGTCAGTATCATGTAGATATCTTCAAGGGGGATGCCACAGACGACAAACGCCGCCGCAGCGTACAGGGCCGCGAGCGACACGCATTCGCCGGCCGCCGTCTTGTAACCTTCTTTGAGGCGAAATGCATTCATCGCCTCAATTGTTTCGGTTTTCCAGTAAGGGATGATATCACTGTCGTATTTGTCCAGTCCGAAGTGCCGGCGAATATCCACATCAAAATAGTATTTGTCGCCCTGGTAACCGAACAGAGCATTGCTCCCGGCAATATCGTCAGGCGAGATGAATTTCTCAAACCGTTTAATCTCTTTGGACTGACTCGTCAGGCCCCATGTTTCGAGGTCCAGGTTGAACTCAAACTCATCGATGATGAATTGTTTCAGCCGCATCAACTTTCTGTATGTGCTTTTCCCGTCCAGCTTCTTGAAGCAATCAAGCTCGCGCCACTGCCAGATGATCGGGCTCATAATATTCGCGAGAAGCAAGCTGTACATCAATTCCGGAAATACGAAAATCTCCATATCCGAAAGCGTTATCGCGGACGAGTATTTCTCCAGTTCGTTCGAATTCATTCTTCATTCACTCCGTTCATTAAACGCTCACTTATCATCCGTTAAGCTTTCCGGCAGCGTTTCTACGAATGCCCTTATCTGGTTACGTGTCTGGCGGAAAGCCGCCATGATCGCATCTGTGCTGCCCATCACGAATGTGGGATCATCGAACGGCTTATGAATTAGTTTTGCCTTGCCACTGAATACGGGGCATTTCTGCCTTGCGTTATCACACAAGGTTATAACATAATCAAAATCAATTGTCAGGAAATCGTTAACGTGGTCCGATGTATGTGACGAAATATCGACTCCTGCTTCGGCCATCACCTGTATCGCTCTTGAACTTACCCCAACCGGCCAGACCCCGCCGGAGCAGGCCTCGATCACGTCAGACTTCAGGTGCCTGGCCCAGCCCTCTGCCATCTGACTTCTGCACGCGTTTCCCGTACATAGAAATAACACTTTGATCTTCTCTTTAGCTTCACGCATGAATACTCCACTTCAATGATAGAATACATCTAATTCGTACCGGCGTTGTTTACAGAACATTAGCGGCTAATACAACGCCACTATGAAATTGGCCGCTACAGTTTGTATATTATAGCAGAAACCCGATCATTCGCCAGAGTACAGGTTGTATAAAATCAGCACCGGGATATCCGGAGGCAAATCACCGCCGGATGCAAAATCCGAACAGTTCGCAAAGTTCGCAGCCCTTGCGGCGTCGGCCGTTACAATTCTCAAGGATGCCGATTCTGGATAACGCGAAATCGTATTTTACCGGATCGGCCGGCTCAATCTCAGCGAAACTTTCTGTTATTTCCGCTGCCGCTGACAAAGAAACGGTTTTCCGGTCATACAGGCCCAGGATTTTGCACAGCCTGCCCATATGCACATCAATAGGAACGACAAGCTTGGCTTTGTCAATCGATTTCCAAAGCCCAGCGTCAACATCATCGTCACGCACCATCCATCGAAGAAAAAGATTGAGCCGTTTGCACGCACTGCCCCCGTTGGGACTTACTAACAGATACTTCAGCCCGCGGGTGGTCTGCCCCTTGTGTCCGGCGGCATGTATATCCAAAAGGGAATTGCAAAATTCAGACAGTGCAGGAATAATATTCTTATCATCGGGATTATAGCCCAGGGCAAAATACCGCTCTATGCTCCCGTACCGATTTATGATTGTCCTTAACAGCGTCAACAAATCAGATATATCGTCGCCGGTAGTGAATCGATGTTTGAAATCTTTCAGTGTTCTTCTCTTGTCCTTGTCGAAATTTATGACAAACTCAGATGGGCTGTCACCCATCCGGCCGAGCAGATTGTCCAGGCTCTTTTCGATCTGCTGTACTCTGCCGTAAGCCAGGGCAGAAGCCAGAAACGCTGTTATTTCAATATCAGCCGGATTGGAGTAACGATATAAAAACTGTAGAGGATCGGGGCTTATCAATTCTCGGCGATTATACTTTTTGTACAGTTTTTCCAGAACGTCCCTGATTTGAGCGATGCGTTTACTCACTGATTATCGCCATCCTGCAGCACTTGAGTATCCTTTCCTAATATTTTCTTTTTGCATTGTTGATTAAAATTATCCGGCTGTTTACACAAACATAAGCAGACTCACAGCCATAACCATCATGCCGGCGACTAATCCGTAAGCCGCCATATGATGTTCGCCGTATTCGCCGGCGGTCGGCAGCAGCTCGTCAAGCGAGATAAAGACCATGATTCCCGCCACTGCTGCGAAGAGTATTCCGAATACGATGTCGTTAATGAACGAAGAAAGAATCGCGTAGCCGACTAATGCTCCAACCGGTTCGGCTAATCCGGAGAGAAACGAATAGATAAAAGCCTTTTTTCTGCTGCCCGTAGCATAGAATATGGGGATTGAAACGGCAATACCTTCAGGAACATTATGTATTGCGATAGCAACGGCAATCGCGATACCAAGTTTCGGATCTCTCAGAGCGCTGATAAAAGTCGCGAGACCTTCCGGGAAATTGTGGATGGCAATTGCCAACGCCGTGAATAAGCCCATCCGGTAAAGCTTCTTGAATTTGGCCGCCTTTTCCGGGATGTCCATTTCCTCGGCCCTGTGAACTTCGTGAGGATTTTCGAACGAGGGTACCAGCTTGTCGATAATCGCGATAAGAGCAATTCCCGCAAAAAAAGCCAGAACGGTTACCCAATACCCTCCGATCCGGCCGAATTCGGCGACGAGAGATTCTTTTGCCTTGGGAAATATCTCTACAAACGAGACATAGATCATGACCCCCGCGGAAAAACCGAGAGCTACGGAAAGAAACTTGGTGTTCGTACGCCTGGCGAAAAACGCCAAAACGCTGCCGAACCCGGTTGACAGGCCCGCGAATAAAGTTAATCCGAATGCGAACAATACGTCATGACGTTCCATCTTCTTATTGGCTTACCTCTGATTCCAGCAGCGTTTTCCATTTGTTGATATGACCGTTTTCGTCAGCCTGGTCTTTTTCAATTATCTTTCGCGTATCTTCGTCCCAGTCAATGGTATCGA